>JACQEZ010000018.1 GCA_016200325.1 Candidatus Manganitrophaceae bacterium | reverse complement strand
CCCCATGAATCTCGATATCGAATGCTTCCTCAATCGCCATAAAGATCTCGACGAGATCGATTGAGTCCGCCCCCAGGTCGTCCACCAAGGAGGCGGTCGGTCTTACAGCGGCTACTTCAATTTCAAGTTGCTTTGCAATTATTTCGTATATTCGTGTATTCGTTTCTGTCAACATCACTGTCTCCTTTCTTAGTAGATCCCACTTGTAATAAAAAAAGTTTGTAAATTCATCTCTTAAAACCCGCGAGCATTAAGTTTTTTTCGAAGTTTGGAAAAGGTGGTGAGTTACGTCAGTGCTCCACAATGGCCCCTTAATTTAATTGGTAGTCATGAGTCAGAAAATAATATATGTAATTTAATATTCCGAGATTGTATATAAATGGTTATAGCTTTAGATGTTAAATATAAATAAAGCCTGAAAGAAGAAGCGCTATCGCGCAAATAATTAATCTGTTATGACTGACAATATTGGGCTTTAATATTGAAAGAAGAAAATCAGAGCAAACAGAAAGGGCAAGCTGAGGGGCAATTTCTAGGGCAGAGCGCTGAATATCCTGTGATCCTGCCGTCGGCATGATCATCCCCCCCATAGCACCTCCCTGTGCGCTTTCTGGATTGGTGTGTGGAGAGGGCGGAATTTCACCCCCGTCGTGCTCATTTAATCTACAAGCCTGGAGAACGTCCAAGCGATGTTTTTACAGTAAGCTTATTTTTATAAAAGTCAATAAATTTCAATTTGAAATGACCAAAATGGTATTTCTTCCAATGCCTTTCAAAGATAACACTCAGGTAGGTGCACCGATTCTTGAGGAAGTTTCACCCGAACTCAATCGGAAAAGCCTTATCGGAAAGGGTGAGGTGCTCGCATCATAATAAATGAAAGTCCAAATGGGATGGGGCGATGTTTCGTACGAGAGGGTTCAAGCCAGGTAGGGATCTCATTCCGAATGGAAGATCGACATCATTCTTGAGCCTGATTTGCTCAATGCGGCTCCCGGTTCATGACCCCGTCTGATGAAAGATGTTCTTCAGTTTCTCCATCTTTTTCTTTCGGTCGAGGGTCTTTGAAATGTTCATTACGATCTTGCTGATATTGAACGGTTTGAATTCATATCCGCTCGCCCCTTTCCGAATCAGGTCGATTGCATGTTTAGCGCTTCCGTTGCCGGTGATAATCAAGACCTCGATACTCGGCTGTTTTTCTTTAATCCGAAGAAGGGCCTCTTCTCCATTCATGCCGGGCATCTTTAGGTCGAGTGTGATGAGATCGATCTGTTTTTTCCCGATGATGTCTAACGCCTGGAGCGCATTTTCGGCGGTTTCGATATTATAAAAGGGCTTTAGAATCATCTTCAGCGATTCGCGTGGTCCGCTCTCGTCATCGACGATGAGGATGGTCGATTTCTGTCCCATGGTACTTCTCCTTATTTAAACAATTGGAATAAAAGCAAGAGACATGCCGACTCGGAATTAAACTCCGGCATCTGTAAAGGGAGCGTTTTTACCGGCGGAATAAAGGAGAGGGCAGGGGTAGGGAAGAAAATTCCATCCAAGGCGGTGCAGTTTGCCGTACAAGAATGTACGTGATCTGACAATTGCAGGCGTTGCTTTTCGTGGAATGAAGCGGAAGGAATATACGGGAATCTACTGGTGGAACTGTGGAGGGTCGAACCCTGGGCCTCCTGATTGCGAAAAAAAAGAATTATTTTTTTATGGCGGGTCGGCCGGTTTTCTCACTTTTATCTGTTCAATTAAGGTCCTGTTCCGTTTGTATGGACTCTATGGATTAGAGTTCATTTTATTCACTCGAGATCATTCTGTCGCAATTTCGTCACATCGCGCTAAAAGAGGTTTCTTTCCAGGATGGTTGACTCAAAGGTCGTTTTACAATAATATTATCGATGGAACAAGCGTAAGATGGAGGGAAGAGATGGCTACGACAACGATTTCATCAAAGTACCAGATTGTCATCCCGAAAGAGATCCGCGAGAAGCTCCATCTCAGCCCCCGGCAACGGCTACAGGTTTTAGTGAAGGGGGGCGTGATCACATTGGTCCCGGAGGTTTCTCTGAAGTCGATGAAAGGTTTTCTAAAAGGAATGGGTAAGGAGGGTGTTCGGGAGAAGGAGGATCGTGTTTGAGAACATTGATCGACTCCAGCGGGTGGATTGAGTTTTTCACCGGGGGCCGGCTTGCGGATCGCTATGAATCCTACATGAAAGATTCTAGGAAACTGTTGACCCCCACGATCGTACTTTATGAGGTGTACAAGAAGATCAAGCGGGATCGGGGAGAAGAGGCCGCGATGCTGGCGGCAGGGCAGTTAAATGCCACGGAGGTGATTACACTCTCAGCGTCGACTGCGCTCCTGGCCGCGGACTTAAGCCTTCAATATCGAATCGCCATGGCCAATGCGATCGTGTATGCGACCTCCCGGGAACAGGATGCCCAGGTTATAACAAGCGATGCCGATCTAAAAGATCTTCCGGGTGTGGTTTATCTGGCGTAGTGTGCTCCTCGAGTTGGTCCAGAGCATATGTGGGTGAAACCGTTTTCCTGAGTATTGGAGTTCAAAGTGTTTGGGTAATAGATTCATTAAAACTGTGGTATTCATCACTTTCCGAAGGTCTGAGAAAAAAGGGGCAACCGTGTTGTTCCCCCTCTCCTGGCGCCTAATGAAAATAGATGTGGAGATTCTGGTCCGAGAGGTGATGACCTATTGTCGTGGATGATCGTACTGGCGGGTGGAATAAAACGGCCGATATTCTGACAAGAAACAAGAGAAAAAGCTATTTAAGGATTTGATTTTGGTGGAGCTGCGGGGGATCGAACCCCGGACCTCCTGATTGCGAACCAGGCGCTCTCCCAGCTGAGCTACAGCCCCTTGTGACCGATCAAACAGAAAAGAAAATAAAACATTTGGTCCGAATTGTCAATTGATTCTTCGCGCGGCCGTCCTCGGTTTTTCCCCTGGGCCGGCCAGCCACATTCCGATAAACCTATTCAAAAAGTGCTGACGGGGGAGGAAGGGAAGGAGCGGTCTTTTTCGTAAGCCGAGTTGAGCGATTCGGGACCAGATGCCCGAGTGGTTCGGACTGAGCCTAAGGCCTTTTTTAAATACAGTAATCGCTTTCTTTTTATCGCCCGCTTTTAAGTACACCAGGCCAAGGTGATGATAAAAGTCCTCTTGAAGACTGTCCTCTGCAATGGCACGCTGGCAGTAACTGACGCCGACTTCAATGTTATTCCGCGCCATCGCTTGAGAGAGGCCGAGCAAAGAGAGCAACAGGGGCGGGGTGGCGTCTTCCTCCAGTTCTTTGAAATATTTTTGACTTTCAAGAAGGGCATTCAATGCCGGCTCCCAATTTTTTTCCTGAACATAGGCATGGCCCAATTCTAAGTACTCTTCTGCGGTCATTTCAAAGCCTCCCTTGCTATTTTGGAACGGTGCTTAAACGGGTCCGATCAACTCCGGTCGATTCAGGTCAGCTCGGACCTTCGATGTGGACGGCGGTCCCAACGGCTGTAAGAAGAATAGAGCGGGGATCGATTCGATGAAAATTAAATGAGGTTGCAATCACACCATTTGCCCCCAAGAGTCCGGCTTCTCCCCGGAGTTCACGAAGGGCAAGGAGCACGCCCGTTTTCATTCGGCTTCGGTAAGAGGCATTCATTGAGTAGGCCTCCGTATCCGGCTCATCCGGGCTCTCCTCGGCTGGGTCTTCGATTTTAATCACGATGTTGGCATTCACCAAGCCGTAATAGCGTTTGATCTTTTTTCCCTCAATTTTCTGTGTGGTGGTCACAAGGATTTTCTGAGTGCCTTCGTCCACCCGTCCGCTTCGCTCCGGCTCGACGACTCGAATGGCCGGCGGCCGCTCCGATATGGGCTCATCTTCTTCCACCCTTTCCTCGATCTCCGATTTTTTCTCTCCCTTTGCCTTTTTTAACACAGCTGTTACCACCGGCGGAGGAGGGGGAGGTGTCCCGGTCGCAACCGATTGGCTGATGCCGGGAAGGGTCATTTGGCATTGGATACATCTTCCCGCTTCCCGTTGCTCGCATCCACAGTTGGGGCAGATCATCGCGCTAATCTCACGGAGGATTCTTCGAGGATGCGGACCTTTCGACCCTCGAGTTTGAGCTTTCCATCGGCATAGAGCTGAATGACGCGGGGAAGGAGGCGGTGCTCTTCGGCCAGAATCCGTTCGGAGAGCTGCTCTTCCGTGTCTCCCTCGAAGATCGGCACGGCCGCCTGGGCGATAATCGGGCCGTGATCAACTTCTTCATCGACGAAGTGGATGGTGCAGCCGCTGACACGCACGCCATATTCCAGTGCCTGCCGATGGGCATGCAGCCCCGGAAAGGCGGGAAGGAGGCTCGGATGGATGTTCATGATCCTGTCTCGGTATGCCTCAATCAAGATCGGGGTGACCAGCCGCATATAGCCCGCCAGAACGATTAGCTCAACGCCGTGTCCCTTCAACTGTTGAAGGAGGGCGGCGTCATACTGTTTTCGGTCCGGATAATGGGCGGGATCGATGAAGCAGAAGGGAATATCATGCCGCGCGGCCCGCTCAAGGGCCGGCGCATCCTTCTTATTGCTGAGAACCACGCCGACCCGGGCGGCGAGCTTTCCTTGCTCGATCGCTTCGAGAATCGATTGTAGATTGCTCCCTCGGCCGGAGGCGAGCACCCCCAGCACCGGTATTGCTTTGGATCGATCTGAAGGGAAGCGGGCGCCGCTAGACATAGAGAACCTCTCCCTTTCCTTTGATGATCTCTCCGATGACGTAGCTCGAGTGGCCCTGCCGCTTCAATATCGAGAGGGCGGGACGGAGGTCCTTTGGGGAGAGGACGAGAATCATTCCGATCCCCATGTTAAAATCGGTATACATCTCTTCCGTGTCGACCTCTCCGATCTTTTGAAGCGCCGGAAAGATAGAGGGGACTGGCCATCGATCCCGTCTGACCTGTGCCGCGCATCCTTTCGGGAGAACGCGCGGAAGGTTTTCCGTAATTCCGCCGCCGGTGATGTGCGCCGCCCCCTTGATTTGAACTTTCTCCATCAGCTTAGCGAAGGCCTTCACATAGATGACCGTGGGGGTCAATAAGATCTCGCCGACTGTTTTCGATTCGCCGGGAAGGCGGTCTTTGACCGTGAGGCCTCCCTTTTCGAAAAGTATCTTACGAACCAGCGAGAACCCGTTGCTGTGGAGTCCGGAGGAGGCGAGGCCGACCAAAAGGTCGCCCGGCCGGATCTTTTTCCCATCGATGATCTTCTTTTTATCGACCACCCCGACCGCAAATCCGGCGAGGTCGTATTCACCCGCGGGATAAAAGGAAGGCATCTCAGCCGTCTCGCCGCCGATCAGCGCGCAACCGGCTTGCCGACATCCTTCCACGATCCCCTTCATTACCTCGACCGCTTTTTCCGGAAAGAGTTTTCCGGTGGCAAAGTAGTCGAGGAAGAAGAGCGGTTCGGCGCCGGTCACGATGACATCATTCACACACATTGCGACCAGATCAATCCCGACCGTATCGTGTCGGTCGGTCATGAAGGCGATCTTCAGTTTGGTCCCGACCCCGTCGGTGCCGGACACCAGAACCGGCTCTTTATATTTTTTAGAACGGAGGGAGAAGAGGCCGGAGAATCCTCCGAGATCGGTCAGCACTTCAGGACGGAACGTCGAGCGAACGAGCGGGGTAATTTTCTGAATGAAGAGATCTCCCGCCTCGATGTCGACCCCTGCTTTTTTGTATGTCAGCCGCGCCATTTCACTCTGTCGAATTAGGTTCGGAATGCCTGAAAAGGGCAATGAAAAAATGATTATTGAAAAGCGATTGTATGATACCCCAAGATAAGCAAAAGGTCAATTTATCGGGTCTAATCAATCGAGTTTTAAGGTCCTCGTATCGGCCACAAAAGTTGAAAAGGACAAATTAAATGAGGACGCCGGAGAGATCCTGATGGTGGATGGGTGATTTATTCAGAACTGATGTAATTTTTCGAATAAGTTTAGAAGGAGGGTCTTCAAGGTTTTCATCCCGTAAAGGTGCCGGGTCGAGGTTGAGCCTAGGATAACCTGGAGGGAACCATCGATTAAATTTTTATAGGCGTGGAAAACAGACGGTCCCTAGATGGCACCGACGCTGTCGGACTCAGTCCTACACATAAAAGGGGTTCGGAATTCATTACTTAATTCTTGACAAAGGTTTCCCTGAGGCTTAAGATTTTTACTGCCAAATAGATAGGGTGCCGCTGCGACCTGTTTGGAGCCGCACATTGCCAATCCCATATTCGTATTTCGATTTCCGATTCATCTCCTCTTCGTCCCGAATAAGGATGTGCCGTTTTCGACCGTCTAAAATGAGAGCGACCATCCCCGTTTAACTTTTATGGGATCTCTCATGGAGTCAATACTTGATTGCCATTCTGGGTAAAATCAGTTATTCTGACCAGGGCTTTTCTTCTTCGGTCTACATTTATGCCATCATCGCCTCAATGAAAGTAAAACCATGCGCCTGATCGATTTTCGACAGTTGGTTATCAGGCGCTGCGGCGATCCATCGGGAAAAGGGTAAGAAGATCAGAAGAGAGGTCAGCGCATTCCCTAAGAGAAGCGAGAATGAGCTACAGTACTCCCTGCACCTGTAAGGGGGGCCTGACAGGGATCGGTTGAACCGATTCTTCTTCCGGATGATCTGGAGCCAAACACAAATGACGGGCGGCCTGCCCTTTTTCCCGACGGAGTGTGGCGCCCTATACGAACGCCGCTCGAATGGGATTGTCGTCGCCGAATCCTAAGTATTAGGGTTAGGAAGGAATATGGCAGAAGAAAATCAGGTTGAGATCCGATCGCGGGAGGGCCAGAACGACCGGCCGGGAGGATATCGCCCCTTTGATAAAAACAAAGGGCTCTTCCGAGTTTCTCCGGCATTTCGGATCTGCGTCTCAGAGCTGCGCGATTTCCTCGGCGAAATGAAGCAGCAGCTCGATATGGAAGAGGCGAAGATCGGCCAGGAAGATCCGGGGCAGCGTACGCTCCTGGAGAGAAAGCTGCTTCAGACGGCTGAAAAGATCATTACCCACTATTTAGATCGGTTCGTTCCGATCATGAACCAAATTGTCGTCCGTTTTTCACCCGAAGAGCATTTGATCCATCGGAATTTTTTCCAGCAGCATCTCCATCCTTTTCTCCTCCTTTCGCCTTTCGTCAAGCGGGCCTATTCAAAGCCGTTGGGATATGCCGGAGATTATGAAATGATGGACATGCTCTACCGGTCTCATGACCAAGGGGAGTCTCTCTTCGCCCGCGTGATCAATCGATATTGCTGCCAGGTCACGGCCGCTCGCTCGGTCGTCAAGCGGGTTCCCTACATGCTCGATCGGATCGGCCGGACGATCGACCAGGTCTCACGACATAAGGAGGCGGTCTCTTTTACAAGTATCGGTTGTGGGCCGGCGATGGAGATCCAGGAGCTGATCCAGCGGAATCCAATGAGCGATCCCTGCCGTGTGACATTGGTCGACACGGAACCGGAGGCGCTGCATCACTGCCATGAGAGGATCAGCCGTCTGAAAGAGGTGACTCAGAGCCGCACCCGCGTCTCCTTTCTCAATCGGTCGATTCATCAGTTGATTCTCGATCCCGATATGACCGATTCATTGGGGAGCCAAGACCTGATTTATGCAATGGGATTGTTTGATTACCTCCCGACGCACATTGCAAAACGGCTATTGCAGAAGCTTTATCGCCTGCTCTCCGACGAGGGGGAGCTGATTATCGGAAACCTCAACGCTTCCAATGACGCCCGCTATTTCATGGAATACGGGGCGGAGTGGTATGTGATCTATCGAACCTCTCAGGAAATGATGGAGATGGCGGAGGGATTGACCTCTCCCTTGCATGTGGAGGTGGAGGCCGACGCGGAGGAGGCACAACTTTACCTGATTGTAAAAAAATGGAAAGGGCTGACCTCACCTATTTATAGAGGGCAGGAAGCCACCTCACATTTCTATGGAAAAAATTAGAGATCCAAAACTTCTCCCTTCCTTTCATATCTACTTAAAAGAGATTAATACCTTTCGGATTCGAATCGGCTGTATATTAGGATTTACGCTTGTTCCCGTCTTTGGTCTTCTCGATTATTTTGCGGTTCCCAATCATTTTCAGGCTTTCCTCCTGATCCGATTGTCCACTTCCCTCCTCACCTTTCTGCTTTTTCTGTTTTCGTTCACTTCTTTTGGGAAAAGATATATTGATTTTGTCGGTGCGGTTGCCACCCTCCTCATCGGCGGAACCATTGCGGTGATGGTTCGTTATCTCGGCGGGTATGAATCCCGTTACTATGCCGGTCTCAATTTGGTCATGCTCGCCATTGCCATGCTCTTTGTCTGGGAGGTCCGGATTACCGCCGCGATCTGCCTTATCATCTATGGTTTTTATATTATTCCAATCCTTCTTTACGACCATATCGTTTATCCGGAAATCTTAATCAACAACAATGCCTTTCTGATTTCGACCATGCTCATCGCGCTGACCGGCGCTTATTTCGTCTCCCGGCTCCGTTATCAGGAGTTTGAATCCCGTTATAAAATGGAGGAGTCGAGAACGGCGTTGGAAATTTCAAATAAGAAGCTGAAGGAGCTTGGATACCTCAAAGGACAATTTTTTGCCGATATCAGCCATGAGCTTCGAACCCCTCTGGCGGTCATTCGCGGGGAGGCGGAGATCACGCTCCGGGGCAAAGAAAAACCGGTCCCGGAGTATAAGCAGGTGCTCGGGTATATCATTCTTCTTGTCGATCAACTCAATAAATTGGTCAGCGACCTCCTCTTCCTCGCCCGCTCGGAAGCGGGAAATCTGCAAATTGAAAAGAGAGAGGTGACCCTTCAAGAAATCATCGGCGAGGCCTTACACGAGGGAGAGGTCCTCGCTTTGAAAAAAGGGATCACCCTTTTTCTTAGAGGGTTTCCGGAAGAGGAATTGGTCATTCAAGGTGATCCGCAGCGGCTCCGGCAGCTTTTTGTCATTATCATCGACAATGCAATCAACTACTCCAAAGGGGGAGGGGTGGTTGAAATCAGCTGGGAAAAGCAGGAGGGGTGGGGAAGTATCACCGTGACCGACCGGGGGGTCGGCATTGCTCCGGAAGCCCTTCCACACGTCTTTGAGCGGTTCTATCGGGTTGAGAAAACCAAATCGATGGCCAAAGGAACCGGACTGGGGCTGCCGATTGCGAAGTGGATTGCGGAAGCCCATGATGGTAAGATTGCGATTGCCAGCGAAGTGAATATCGGAACCCGGGTGACGGTGCGTCTTCCTATTTTTGAGAGGGTCCAGGCCTGATGGAAATTCTCCTCGTCGAAGACGATGAGCGGATTGTCAGTTTCGTTAAGAGAGGCCTCGAAGCGGAGCACTACCGTGTCGATGTGGCCCGCGACGGACAGGAGGCAATCGACATGGCCCGGGCGATTCCCTATCAATTAATTATCCTCGATCTGCTGCTTCCTTTGAAGAGCGGCATCGATGTTTGTCTCGCGCTGCGGTCAGAGCGGATCGGGATTCCGATTTTAATGCTCACGGCAAAGGATACCATCGAAGAGAAGGTAGAGGGACTCCGAATCGGCGCCGATGATTATTTGACCAAGCCGTTTGTTTTTGAAGAGCTCCTCGCCCGGATGAAGGCGCTTTTGCGCCGAGGCCCCTATCGAGAGGCGCATTCGGAGCTGAAAGTCGCCGACCTAACGCTCAACCGCGACCTGCACGAGGTTCAAAGGGGAGGGAAGGTGATTCCATTAACCGCTAAGGAATTCGCCCTCCTCGAATACTTAATGTCCAATCCGAACAAAGTCCTCAGCCGCACCTCGATTTTAGAGAAAGTCTGGGGATATCATTACGATACCCTTACGAATGTCGTCGATGTTTATATCCGGTATCTTAGGAAAAAAGTCGACGAAGGCTATCCGAAGCGGCTCATCCAGACCATCCGGGACATCGGCTATAAAATCTCGGATTGAATTCGTCATTCAACGTTCCCGCTTTCCCGATCTCCGTTCAGTCCAAGTCGATTCAGAGAGACCCCTCTTAAAGATCTTTATCGTCTTTTCTATTTTAATAAATTTCTAATTTGTTCCTCATCCAGATTTCATCTTTCCCGATTAGGATATTGTTGAGACAGGAGCGGTTTGCCGTAGGATAAATCATTGAGTGTCACCTCGATGCGATTGAGAGCGGGTAAGGAGAAAGTGAAGGAGAAAAAAATGTCTTCAACGATCATGGACACGACGATAGATGAAACCACTTTCAATCCGGCGCGAGAAAACAGGCGGATGGCCTTTAAAGAAGAGGTGGTGCTTTGGAGAGGGGGGACGTTTCAATCCAATCGGCCGCCCCGCGCCTCTATCGGCGCACGTGCGCAGAATGTCAGCAACGGCGGCATCTGTCTCATCACGAAAACAAAGCTGGAAGTAAATCAGTTCTTAAGATTGGCCTTTAAGCTGGAATCCCTCCCGATCAGTATCCCGACCCTTATTGAGATCCGATGGGTAGAAAAAATGCCTAACGCTCACTTTAAGATCGGTGCGAGGTTTATCTACTAAGAAGATGTCGTGAGAGAGGTCGGTTCATCGTCCGCCGCCTCCCGAATGCGCGTCGGTGTTCTCCGTTCGATCCCATTTTTCTAATCAAAAGAACGGCCAGGGCCGGAGATCGGACGCGCTGCCATTCAACGAGAAATTTGCAGCGAGATCCACAGACCGGCGCGTCGATCTTCATAGAAGGTCTTGCCTGTCGCATTGAGCCGGAGGAGACCAGAATGCGTGTTTTGATCGTTGAGGATGATGAGCGGATATTGGGTTTTTTGAAGCGAGGGCTGGAGGCCGAGCAACATGAGATCGAGACCGCCCCCACCGGCGAGATCGGTCTCGATCTGGCGAAAACCCATTCGTACGATGTCCTCCTCCTCGATATTTATCTTCCCGGAATCAGCGGCCTTGATCTCTGCCGGAAGTTAAGGCTTCAGGGATTGGCGACCCCTATTTTAATCATGACGGCAAGAGACGCCCCGCATGTTCAGGACGAGGGACGTCGGGCCGGCGCCAATGATTACCTTGCCAAACCATTTTCGTTTGAGCTGCTGTTGGAGAAGATTGAAGCGCTCCGACCCTGCGGCGAGCGATCGAGCTAGCCCCGAAGATAGGTCTCAATCTCGGAAAGATAAGTTTTAAAAGGGTTATCCATCGACAACGCTCTCCTGCCGTCGATGTGAATATTCGACCAATTGATGACGTAGGGCATTTTTTTAGCCAACAGGGCACGGATGAACTCGCCTCGTGCCGACGCGCGGGTGTTGCGAGGCGGAGCGCCGGTCGCAAGATCGATCGCCGCGTCGGTCGTCTTCCGGACGACCTTGCCCTCCTCTTCCAGCGCAAAGGCGAGTCCGCGCGCCGGATTCAAATCGTGGTATTCCAGATCGAGGCTGGCGATCCAGGGATCGTTCCATCCGACCTGCTCCGATTCCATAAACGTCTCCAGAAGCCATTTTTTGGAGATCCAGTCGATCTTGCCGATCAGCCGGCGGGGATCGTCGGCAAGCGCCGCCAAGGTCTCTCCCCATGCCGTGAGAACCCAATCGGTCTCTTCATCCTTGCCCATCAACGCGCGCACCGCCGTTTCCTGAAGGCGTCTTTGAAGTTCGATTGCCGGCATCTTTTTCCCCCCCTGAAGGGTCACCATCCAATGCTGCTCCGGATCGCGGGAGAGCTGCCGGAGATCGGCCACCGGGTCTTGCAGCGCCAGATCGGTCGGTGCGGTCCCTTCTTCGATCAACGACAGCATGACGGAGGTGGTTCCAAACTTCAGCGCGGTGGCATATTCGAGCATGTTGGAGTCGCCGAGAAGCAGATGGATTCTTCGGTAGTGGTTCGGATCGGCGAGCGGCTCGTCGCGGGTATTGATGATGGCGCGGTTGAACTGGACCCATTGGTAGAAATCGTTGACGATGTAGTCGGCCCGTTGAGAGATCTGAAAATCGATTTGCGGGAGGGCCTGCTCTCCGAGGAGGACCCACCCGTCGGGGATGAGGTGAGCGCCGACCCGGCCTGCGCCGGTGAAAATCTGACGGGTCACCAGAAAAGGGATCAACTGTCCGAGGCCGTCGTATGAAAAAGGAAAGCTTCGGGGAACGAGATAATTCTCGTGCGACCCGAAGGTGGCGCCGGTCTCATGGTCGATGTTGTTCTTAATGATGGAGACCTGATCCGAGAGGCCGAGCGATTCGACCGCGTCGAGCAAAATGCGATCTCCCGCCCGATCATAGGCCACGAGATCGGTGAGGGAGAGGCACTCCGGAGAGGCATATTCGAGGTGACCCATGTCGATATAAATCCGGCCGCCGTTGAGAAGAAACCCGCCGTTTCCGGGCGGCTCGTCGTGCGCCCGGTGATGCAGATCGATCAGACCGCGCTTTCCCTTTTTGAAGATCGCATCCCGGATCCGATAGGCGATCCGCTCCGGCGATGCATTCGGCTGCTCCTGTTTGATCAGGCAGCCATACTCGGTTTCCAGCCCGATAATCCGCGACGTCATTTCAGCCACCCCTTCAGCGCCTGCTCAATTTCGTCGCGGGAAGGGGTCCGGTATTTGGAGCTTCCCGGCTCGGTTCGATCGAGGAGGGCGACCTCAATCGTGTGTGATTCGAGGCTTCGCTTGAGGAGGGGGTCGAGTGCCTCCGGGGTCGGGACGGCGCCGGCCTGTTTTTCCGCCTCCAGATCGGTCTCCAATTGCGAGATCGCCCAGGTTCGGAGGGAGGTCCGGAGGGCCTCCGAAAACGACGTGGCGGAGGTGTCGCCGACCGTATTGAGGAAAGCCTCCATCCGCTCCGCCATGATCGGCGTCGATGTCAGGACGGTCCCTTTTTCCTCTTCTTCGAAGACCCCATCGTAGTTCAAACGAAAGAAGAGCGGCTTGCCCGAGGGGAGACTGATCTCCGCCATCACGATCTTCGCAATGTAGGGGGCGTGCAAGACCTCCTCGAACGCCTGTTTGACCATCGGGGCCAAGACGAATTTCATCAGCCGCCGGACGGTGACATCGGCCGGGGAGCGGTTGAATCCCTCCACGTGGGCGGTGTCCAACATGACGTTCCGGAGCTTTTCAAGATCGGCCGGATGTCCGATTCCACCGAACGCGATCTGGTCGTACACCTCATAGAGCTTCGACGTGCCGGTACCGAGCGTCGCGATTAAAATGCCGTTTTGGAAGGGAAGGGCGACGATCGGGCTGCCGGCGGAGAGCTGCTCTTCGAGATAATCGCGTCGGTTCCGGACCGCTTCCACCCAACGGTAAGGCTCATCGAACGCCATTGTTTTTTCCTTTTCTAAAAGTGAAGGTATTTACCCGACGTTCAGACCCGGTCCCCCTTCGACGGGGCGGCCGATTACCTTTTTTGCAAAGAGCGATTCGAGCTGCGCTTGCGCCACCTCGCGGACCCCTTCTTGAGTGACCAGCTTGATGATCGGATAAAGATGGGCGTCCCGGTTGCTTCCGCCGGTTGCCGAATCAAATTCGGAAGCGGTCTCGAGCAGCCGCATCGAGAGGGTGAGCGCCTCTTCTTCCGGCAGATCACCCAGGGCCCGCTTTCCCCATCGGTTCTCGTAGTGAAGAACGCCGCGAATCGCCGGCGAGCCGGAGCCGGAGGTGGCAAATTCAACGACTTCGAACTCCGCTCCGAGGATATCGTAGAAGAAAATTTTCCCCTCTTTCCGCTGCAGGTCATACGCGGCGTAGATCGGGGCGACGGCGCCGATCCCTTGGAGCGCCATCGGGATGTTCTCTTTCAGCAGCCTCGAGAGAGCGCGGACCTTTCCTTCGAGGCTCAGCTCTTGAAGCTGGCTTCGCCGGTAATATTTGAAGGTATGCTCCATCACCCGTGCGATCTCGAAGGCGGTGGCAGGAACCCCCGCGATCGCCATCACCGAGTAACGATCGATCACCAGGACCTTGTCGGTCCGGTCATACATCACCGTCGTCCCTGCGGTTGCGCGCCGATCGCCGGCGACGAGGACCCCCCCTTTGTATTTCAATGCGAAGATGGTCGTTCCTTGGGTGAAGGGCAGGCGGGTCCCCATCGGCTCCCGACCCTCCGGGAGGGCCCCCGGCCCGAGCTGGTAACCGGTCGTCTTCAGCAGCGACCAAAAATCTCCATTATGCATCGGAACTCCCGCTTTTATTCTCCGGTTCGCTGGCGGTAGCGCTCGGCCTGTTTCGGATCGACCTTCCGCATCCGCTTTAAAAGATTCTCCTTGCTGGAGTCGGTGTCGGGACGCTTCGGTCCTGTCTCTTCTCGGGGTTTTTCGAGCGGATTCACCGGCCGCTCGCGTCGTTCGAATTCGATCATCGTTGTTCTCCTTAACAAGCGTTTTCTTCGTTGCCGTCCTTCCCGCGAAAGCGGAAGGACGGCGGACTAATTAAAAATTTCTTTGAAACTGCCTGCCGCGGCGATCCGCGTCCGGAGGGAAGCAATCTCCGCCGGATCAAACAGGGTGTTCATCTCAAGCGTCTTCTTGAAAAGGCCATTTTGAAAGACGACCTGTTCCCACTGGATCCGATGGATGTCGTCATAGAATTTCTCGATGCAGAGTCCCCGGATGGCGGCGCGGGTGTCGGAGGGAGGGGCGGTCATTGCCTCCTTGATGTCGACCTCATTGGAAAGCCGCTCCATCGTCCCCTCCATCTCGAGTCCGATGAAGAGGCCCCGATCGGGGGCGAGGTTGTGGTATTCGAGGTCGAGTCCTCGGAGGCGCGGGTCGTCCCAGCCGCACCCCTCCGCTTCCAAAAAGGTCTCCAGAAGCCATTTCTTGGCGACCCAGTCGAGCCGGTTCGTCAACAACATCGGATCGACCTCCAGATCGTTCAGAACCTCTTCCCATTTAGAGAGGACCCACTGCGTGTCGGGGTCGGCCTCCTGTCCGAACGCTTTCTGCGCGGCGGCGAGATAAAGACGCTGGTGATCGATCGGGGTAATCGTTTTGCCGTTCATTAAGGGGACCGGCTTTTTGCAAGTGGTGTCGAGCGAGACGGCATGCACGGCGGCGACCGGTTCGGGGATCGCGGCATCGGGGGCGGCGTCTCCCTCGATCAGGCGCAGCACCAACCAGGTCGTCCCGACCTTCAGCGCGGTGGCGGTCTCCGAGAGGTTGGCATCCCCCAAGATCTGGTGAAGCCGCCGATACAGGCTCCGGTCGGCGTGCGGCTCGTCTCGGGTATTGATGATCGGCCGGCGGTCCATCGTATCGACCGACATCTCGACCTCGATGAAGTCGGCCCGTTGCGAGAGCTGGTAAACACCGGATCGGTATCCCTCCGGACTTTCGATTCCGACCTTTCCTGCGCCGGCGAAGATCTGGCGGGTCACCAGGAACGGGGTCAGAGAGCGAAGGATCCGATCAAACGGAATCGACCGGGGGAGGAGGTAGTTGTCGTGGCAGCCGTAGCTGTGGCCGTAGAAATCGGTATTGTTTTTGTAGACTTGAACCACGGGGTTTCCGAGGGCGGCGTTCCGCCGGTCGGCGCACTGCTGGACGATCCGCTCGCCGGCTTTGTCATGAATGATCAGGTCCCGTAACGAGCGGCATTCAGGGGTGGAATATTCGGGATGGGTATGATCGTTGTAGAAACGGGCGCCGTTGGTCAAGGCAAGATCGCTCTTCATCTCATGAAACGAAAAAGGGCGGTGGCGATCGAGTTTTTCGAAGGCGGTCTCTTCTTCGTCTTGCGCCAGATGGTCTGCGCGAAAACCGCGGGCATCTTGCCGCGGATCTTCGGCGCTGTAATCCCAGCCGGCGCGGAACGGCCGGTTGAGATAGGCCCGGACCAGCTCCATCGACTCGACGACCGGATCGACCTGGTCGAGATCTTCCCGGGTAATCCCATATTCCGTTTCAATTCCGAAAAGCTTAATCATCCGCTCCGGTCCATTCGCAGGAATAATCGCCTTCTGGTCCCCAGTGTGGGGGGATCAGATCACTCTTTTTTCCGATCGCGGACGCTCTTTTTTATCAAGCAGCGAGAGTCCGACCACGTTTTCGGGGTCGGCGTCGATCAACTTCAGCCAATCTTCGAGGATGTCGTTGGGCGGGAGAATCTCTCCCTCCCGGAACTCGGTCTCGACCGCGGTGAGGAGATCGTCGAGTCGGACCCCTTCCTCCCCCCCGGCGATCGTTCGCTTGATCGCTTTCTCCTTCGCCCGCTGTACAATCGAGGAAATCAGCGCCCCGCTGATGAAGTCGGATCGGTAGAGGATCTGGCGGCGGCTGCTTCGGAGCTGAAGCTCCATAAATTGCTGCGCCGGGCTTTTTGTAAAGATCGCGTCGACGGCGGCGGTGATCAAGGACCGCCGGGCGGCGGCCGGATCGGCTCCATGCGCCGCCAGGAGCGCCGGGGAGAGGGGGGTCTCCGGGGTCAAGTAAATACCGAAGATCTCCTCGGTCCCAACCCGGTCGGGCCGGTTGATTTTAATCTTCCGATCGATTCGTCCGGGCCGAAGGACCGCCGGGTCGATCAGGTCGGGCCGATTGGAAGCGAGGATGATCACCATCTCTTTGAGTGATTCGATTCCGTCCATCTCGGCGCAGAACATCGGGACGAGGGTGCTTAAAATGTTGTGGGAGCGGCTCGATCGGCGCGTCCCGAGGATCGATTCGGCCTCATCGATGAAGATGAAGGGGAGAAAGCCGGCGCCCCGTTTTTCGCGGGCGCGGGAGAAGAGCTCCCGGACCATCCGCTCCGACTCGCCGAGCCACATGTTGAGAATCTCCGGCCCCTTCACGTGGAGAAAGAACTCTTCGACCTGCGGATTTCCCTGTGCCTTCAGCTTCTGCACCAGGCTATACGCCGTTGCCTTGCCGATTAATGTTTTGCCGCAGCCGGGGGGACCATAGAGGAGGAAGCCTTTCGGCTGAGAAAAGTTATATTTTTTGTAGAGATCGGGATAAAGAAGCGGGTGCTCTAGGGTATCGCGGATCGCGTCGATCGCCTCTTTCTGACCGCCGATCTCCTCCCAGCCGACTTTCGGTGTCTCATCGAGGAAATATTCGCGCCGCTGGGCATTGTTCACCTTTTCGACCGCCACACGGTGGCTCGCGTCGATGCGAACTTCCTCTCCCGTCTTCAATGGCGCGTCGGCTAGTTGGGCCGATCGGATCACCAACGATGACTGTGCCCCGAGGTCCTGCCCGACGCGCAGCCGGCCGTCGGGGAGGACGTCGGTGATTTTTTGAATCGATCCGTTCCGGTCATATCCGATCGCTCGGAGGACGACAAACGCCTCATTCACCAGAACCTGCGTGCCGACCGGTAGCTCTTCCGGCGTGAGGCGCGGGTCGAGATTGGTATAGTAGTCGGCGCCGCCGACGACGATGTGCGCCAAATCGGGGGCGGGAAGGCTCAACAGCGTGCCGATCCGGTTGGCCGGCGCGGTGACCTTCTCGACCACCTGGTTCAGCTTTTGGATCTCCTGCTGGACCTGTTGCAGGCTGAGATCGCCCTCGAGAATCTTGCCCCGCAGCGCATAGAGAAGCGAATGGCGGGGATCGTCCTGCGTTGTGATCGACAAAATATGATCAATCAATTGGAGCGGGTTTTGAGAGCGCTTCTCTTTTGGGTTATCGCGTTCGGGTCGATAAAATTTGGATGAATCGCTAATGGGGGTCTCTCCTTCAAAAATAAGGGTAATAAAAAATTCTAAACTGATGGGAGTGGCTTGTCAATCATCATGTCGGGAGCGCGCTGCTGTCGGCGTCAGACGTTTTATGCTATGGCCCATTCCCATCGCCCCCGCATTGTCTTCTCTGAAGAGATTGGCTACAATGGCAAAAAACGTTTGGAGGGGGCTGCCGTGAAGGGTGTGAAAGATCTCAAGCCGTTGATTGAATACCTTCAAGACATACAACATCTTTCGAGCGCGATCTCGCTGCTTCATTGGGATCAGGAGACCTATATGCCGCCGGGGGCGGGGGGGGCGCGGGCGGAGCAGTTGTCGGCGTTGGGGGGATTGGCGCACGACAAGAGCGTCGGGCCGGAGATGCAGCGGATCCTCTCCCAGTGGGTCGATCTGGAAAGCGGAGCGATTAAAGGGAATGAGGAGACGTGGGACGAGGCGGCGCGCGCCCTCCTGCGGGAGAGCTGGCGCGACTACCATAAGGCAACCAAGTTGCCGTCCGAGTTTGTTCGGCGGTTTGGAAAAGCGGCCTCGATTTCGGAGCAGGTTTGGGTTGAGGCGCGAAAAAAGAGCGACTTCTCTCGGTTCGCCCCGCATCTGAAGACGATGATCGCCCTGAAAAAAGAAGAAGCCGACTACCTCGGCTATCAACGCTCCCCGTATGATGCGCTGTTGGACGCTTACGAGCCGGGGATGACGGTGGCGCAGCTGGTCCCGCTCTTCGCGTCGCTTCGGGCGAAGTTGGTGCCGCTGCTGGAGCAGATCGTTCACTCCCCCATTCAGCCGAACGGTGATTTTTTGCATCGCTCCTATCCGCCGGAGAAGCAGCTGGCGTTCGGCCAGAAGGTGCTGGAGGCGATGGGCTATGATTTCAATTGCGGCCGTCAAGATATTTCAGCCCACCCTTTCACGACCTCGTTTCATCCGACCGACGTTCGAATTACCACCCGGGTGGATGAAGGTGATCTGCTCTCCTCCCTTTTCAGCTCGATTCATGAGGGAGGACATGCCCTTTATGACCAGGGACTGAACCCCGACCTCTATGGAACCCCGCTCGGTGAGGCGCGCTCGCTCGGTATCCATGAGAGCCAGTCCCGCCTTTGGGAAAATGGGATCGGCCGGTCAAAGGCCCTCTGGCGGCATTTTTATCCGATCCTCCAGAAGACCTTTCCGGAAGGGCTGGAGGGGGTCGATCTGGAGCGCTTCTACGCGGCGATCAATCGGGTGCAGCCGTCGCTGATCCGGGTGGAAGCCGACGAGCTGACCTACAACCTTCACATCATCATCCGCTTCGAAATCGAGCGTGCACTGATTGAGGAGAATCTTCCGGTGGAGGCGCTCCCCGCTCTTTGGAATGAAAAGATGCGCCTCTACCTCGGCCTGACCCCCCCTTCGGATGCGCAGGGGGTCTTGCAAGATATTCATTGGTCGGGAGGGGCATTCGGCTATTTTCCGACCTACACGCTCGGCAACCTCTATGCAATTCAATTTTTGAATCAGGCAAAGAAGGAGATCCCCGACCTGGAAGGGGAGAGTGCGCGAGGGAATCTGCTGCCTTTGAAGCAGTGGCTCAATGAAAAGATCCATCGCTGGGGCAAACAATATGCGAGCGATGAACTGATCCTTCGCATTACGGGAGAGACGCTGAACCCCGATTATTTCGTCCAATATCTGAAGGAGAAATTTACCCCGATTTATCGGCTGGCGTAAAATCCGGCGTGGGATCGGGTGGATCACGAAAATCCTCCTCTTGCATCATTACCGGTCTTTCTCCTATAATGACTCAGATCCCTTTTCTCTTAAAAATAGAACCCTTATCTGCATGATTTTCATGCGATAAATGACGTGATAAAAGTCGCCTAAAACGCGCTCCCTCCCTTCTTGCCATCACAACAGAATCACGTCACGGAGAACTGATGCATTATTCCAAAGAGAGCCACTCCTCCCTCGTTCAGGCCATCAAACAGGCCGCGCCGCACGATCACCTCTGTCTGATCTATGAGACCCTTCAAGAGCAGCTCGCCGCCGCCGTCTCCTTTATCCGAATCGGGTTAGAGCGGGGGGAGCAGTGCGTTTATATTGTCGATGAGAATGTCGCGGCAACGGTGATCGACGCCATGCACCAGGAGGGGATCAATGTCGATGCCGCGATCCAATCGGGCGCCCTGACCATTGCCGACAAACAGGTCTACCTCAATAAGGGATATTTTGATCCGGATGGAATGATCGCTTTTTTAAAAGGGGCGGTCGAGGCGGCCGAACGGGCCGGGTATACGGCATTGAGGATCACGGGGGAGATGACCTGGGCATTGGGGGGGGACCCGGGAGCAGAACGGTTGATGGAGTATGAGGCAAAGCTGAATCGGTTTTTCCCCAGCAACAATGTCGTGGCCATTTGCCAGTACAATCGAAACCGGTTCCAGCCGGAGCTCATCCAGGATGTCATCCGGACCCATCCGAAGGTCATTTCCGGCGGGCTCGTCTGCCAGAATCAGTATTACATCCCACCCGATGAGTTTCTTACAGATCGGGGCGCCGCCCAGGAAGTGGAGCGGCTGATTCGTCATATCGTCGAGCGGGAGCGCGATGCGGTCGCACTGAGCGAGGGAAAAGCTGCGCTCGCGCTCAAGAAACGGCAGCTGGAGGAAGAGACCGCCGAGCGCCGGCGGGCCGATGCGCGGCTGCATCTCTATCAGCGGATCATCGCTTCCGCGAGCGATGCCATCGCGATCATTGATGCCAAAGGATACTATCTCGAGCAGAACTACGCCCATCGGATGCTGATCGGCTATTCCGATGAAGCGCTCCAGGGCAAAACGCCTCAAATCCATCTCGGAGAGGAACCCTTCCGACGGATTGCGGAGCAATTGCAGAAGAGCGGAAGCTACCAGGGCGAGCATGTCAGCCGGACCAAGTCGGGGAAGAAGATCGAGATCGAGCTCACCGCCTTCTCGATGAAAGACGACGCGGGCGACGTGGTCTGTCACGTCGGTGTGAAACGGGATATTACCGAGCGGAAGCGGATAGAGCGGGCGCTGCGTCGAAGCGAGCAGACGTTGGCCGACTTTTTCGAAAATGCGGCGGTCGGTCTGCATTGGATCGGGCCGGACGGGATGATCTTACGGGCCAATCGGGCGGAGCTCGATCTGCTCGGGTATCAACGCGAAGAGTATGTCGGCCGCCATATCTCCGAATTTCATGCCGATGTGGAGGTGGCCAACGATCTCCTGCAGCGGCTCTCGCAGGGGGAGACGCTTCGTCACTATGAAGCCCGGTTTCGGTGCAAAGACGGTTCGATTAAGCATCTGCTCATCGACTCCAACGTTTTTTGGGAAGACGGAAAGTTCGTCCATGTCCGCTGTTTTACACGCGATATCACGGAGCAGCGGAAGGGAGAAAACCGCTTGCGTCGCCAGAACCGGGTGTTGGGACGGCTCGCGAGAAGCCGGTTGTCCGAGGGGGTCGATCTGAAGGCTTCCTTCGGAGAAATCACGAGGGCGGCGGCGCATGTTTTAGAGGTCGAGCGTGCCAGCGTCTGGCTTTATGACGACGCGCGTTCTAAAATCCGCTGTTTCGACCTCTACGAACGAAGCCTTTCCCGCCATTCGGAAGGGATGGAGCTCCCTGCAGAACGATATCCGGCCTATTTTGAAGCGTTGGAATTGGAGCGGATCATCCCGGCGCACGATGCCCATGCCGATCCGCGCACGGAAGAGTTCTCGGAGTCTTACCTTGCCCCGCTCGGGATTACTTCAATGCTCGACGCCCCGATCTGGCTGAATGGAAAGATGGTCGGGGTCGTTTGCCATGAGCAGGTCGGCCCCGCCCGACGGTGGACCTCCGAGGAGCAGCACTTTTCAGCGTCGATTGCCGATGTCACCGCCCTCGCCCTGGAGACGTGGGAGCGGAAGCAGGCGGAAGCGGCCCTTCAAAAGGCGCACGATGCCTTGGCGGGCGGGATGGAGCAGCTTCGGCGGCAGCTCGATATCTCGCAGGCCCTCCACCACTTCTCCAGTCGATTTGCGTTGGGGGAGAAGAGCGATCTCTTCCTGACCGAGGTGGTGAGGCGGATCGCCGAACTGACGAAGGCAACCCGCTGTGGGATCTCATTGATCGATTCAAACCGGAAAACGATCCGTCCCCACGCGTTTTATGGCTTTGAGGAGGGGGTGATGCAGCGGCTCGAAGCGCCGCTCATCGAGGAGGAGGGGGATCCGATCTATCGCCTTCTCTACCGGGGGGAGATGCTGAGGCTTCATCCGATCTGGAGCGACCCCGGCATGGAACGGTATCGGCCCTTTATCGAGCGGCTCGGCATTGAATCGATTCTCGCCGTTCCGCTCCAAATCCGGGGCATTCCGCTCGGCGTCCTCTGGATTTGCGATAAGGAGCAGCAGGAGCCGTTTACCTCCGAGGACATTCAGCTGATGCAGACGATAGCCAATCAAATCGCCTTGGCGATTGCAAATCAGCAATATGCCGGCCATCTTGAGCAAATCAATGAGGAGCTGCAGCGCAAGAAGATCGAGGCGGAGGAGGCAAGCCGGCTCAAGTCGCACTTTCTTTCCAATATTTCCCACGAGCTTCGAACCCCGCTCAATGCGATCATCGGCTATACCCATCTTTTGATGGAAGAGGTCTACGGAACGGTCCGAGAAGAGCAGCGGCTTGCCCTCAGAGGGGTTCGACGCAATGCGCATGACCTGACCCAGCTGGTGAACGATGTGCTCGATCTGGCGAAGATTGAGGCGGGAAAGATGTCGGTGACCCCTTCGAAGGTCGATCTAGCCGTTTTAATTGACGAGGTGGTGAGCGGAATTTATCCCCTCTCCGAGGAAAAGGGGCTCCCGATCTCTTGCGGTATTGCTTCGGGGCTTCCCTCGATTGAAAGCGACGTCGGGAAGATTAAACAGATCTTGGTTAACCTTCTTTCGAATGCAGTGAAGTTTACCTCCAACGGGGAAATCACCATCCGAGCGAGGATGCAGGCAGACGGGACCGGAGTCGAGATTGCCGTTCAGGATACCGGAATCGGCATCCGTCCCGAACATTTGCCGCGGATCTTCGACACCTTCCATCAGGTGGACGGCGCCGCCACCCGGGAGTTCGGCGGGGTCGGTCTGGGGCTCGCGATCGTTAAAGAGCTGCTCTCTTTGTTGGAAGGGGGGATCCGGGTGGAAAGCGACCCTGGAAAAGGATCGACCTTCACCTTCACGCTGCCGATCCGACTCAGCCGAAAGTGACCGCAGAAAGGGTCTTCAACCAAATATCTAAAATAATGGGGGAAGTCACATAATGGGGAAAGCGCGTCGCGATTCAGAACCGCTTCTGCAGAGTTTAGAAAGCTATCGCCACCTGGTAGAGGAGGTGAAGGATTATGCGATTTACCTTCTCGATCTTCAGGGAAAGGTGATGAGCTGGAATCAGGGGGCGGAGCGGATCAAGGGATACCGTCCTGAGGAGATCATCGGCAAACATTTCTCTGCCTTTTATACCAAGGACGATCAGCGTCGAGGGAAACCGGCGTACAACCTGTCCCGCGCTTTGGAAGAGGGGCGATTCGAGGAAGAGGGCTGGCGGATTCGGAAAGACGGCTCCCGATTCTGGGCCAATATCGTGATTACCCGCTTAGAGAATGATGAAGGAAAGCGAATCGGCTTTGCAAAGATTACCCGGGACCTGACGGAGCGAAGACAGGCGGAGCAGCGTCACCGTCTTCTGGTGGAGGGGGTCCGAGACTATGCCATTTTTATGCTCGATCCCCAAGGGCGGGTGGTGAGCTGGAATCGGGGGGCGGTGCAGATCAAGGGATATCAGCTCGACGAAATTATCGGAAAGCACTTCTCCGTCTTCTATCCGGATGAAGATAAAGTGTGGGACAAAGCGGGATATGAGTTAAAGCGGGCCGTTGAAGACGGTCAGTTTGAAGATGAAGGATGGCGCGTCCGAAAAGACGGCTCCCGGTTTTGGGCCAGCGCGGTGATCACCCCGATTCGGAATGAAGAGGGAGAGCTGATCGGCTTCTCGAAGCTCACCCGCGACCTGACCGAGCGAAGAGAGGCGGAGGAGCGGCTTCGGAAAAGTCAGGCGCAGCTTTCCGTTGCCCAGCGGATCGCCCATATCGGGAGCTGGGAGTGGGAGATCGCCTCTAACACGCTGACCTGGTCCGACGAGCTCTATCGGATCTATGGGCTCTCTTCCCGATCGGAAGGGATGACCTATGATCGGTATCTCACCTTTCTTCATCCGGAGGACCTTGCTTCCGTAAAAGAGATCATCGAGAAGGCATATCAGAACGGCCAGACTTTCGCCTTCGAGCACCGAATCGTCCGCCCGGATGGAATCGTACGGATCCTTCACAGCCAGGGAGAGGTCCTCCTCAACAAAGAAGGAAAGCCGGTGCGGATGTTCGGGACGGCGCAGGATATCACCGAACGGAAACAGGTGGAGAATGCGATCCGTAAATTGAATGAAGAGCTGGAGATTCGGGTGCGGGAGCGGACGGCGGAGTTGCAGACGGCGAACGAGGCGCTCCAGCGGCGGACGCATGAGGCGGAAGAGGCGAGCCGTTTGAAATCGCAGTTTGTCTCAAACGTCTCACATGAGCTTCGAACCCCGTTGAATTCCATCCTCGGCTATGCCACCTTGATGCACGATGAAACCTTCGGTCCCGTCGGATCGGATCAGAAAAAGCCGCTTGAAGGAATTTTGAGAAACGCCGACGACCTGCTGCATCTGATCGAAGAGGTCCTCGACCTCTCCCGGATGGAGGCGGGGCGGCTGAAAATTCAGCGCTCTTCGTTCGACCTTCACGACCTCATCGAGGAGGTGATCTCCGGGATGCAACCCCTGATCGATGAACGGGGACTTTATCTCAAGCAGGAGGTGGAAGAGACCCTTTCGACGCTGGAGACCGATGCGGGGAAGGTCAAGCAGATTCTCGTCAACCTTCTTTCAAATGCGGTCAAATTCACACGCCACGGCGGCATTACCTTGACGGCGCGGAAGGCACCGCGACGCGACGGCGTCGAGGTGGCGGTGAGTGATACCGGCATCGGCATGAAGCCGGAGGCGCTGCCGAGAATCTTCGAGGCCTTTTATCAGCTCGATGCCGACCTCACCCGGGAGTTCGGCGGCGTCGGGTTGGGATTGCGGATCGTTAAGGACCTGGTGAATCTGCTCGAGGGGGAGATCCGCGTCGAAAGTGAGCAAGGAAAAGGATCGACCTTTACGGTGTTCCTTCCCTGCCGTCTGAATCAATAGCCGGTCGCGCCTTGGGCTCCCCTGCGGCCTCCCGTGCAGCGGGGGGGCTCCCCCCCACGGTCACAACTTGCACCACGTGCGGGAGAGCACCGCGGATGGGGCTTCGACAGGTGACCTGATTCGGTCGATGGAACGTCTGATATAAAACGCAGCAGAGTGGGGGGGGGGCGTAGTGCGCCCTTGCCGCGCAGGCGCTTACGATCTTTTTTTTGATTCAGAAATCACTAGCTCTAGGTTTATCTCCTCGGTGGCGTGCTATGTCGGAGAGAAAGAGCCCTACTGGGGGAGGGGTGGAGCGAGGACGCAGCTTCCCTCGGTTATAATCAATCGCTCCACCTACCTTTTCCTTCCTCCCTAAGTTCAGAAAATGAGAACCATCCAAACCGAACCTCCTCCTTGTAAATAGACCGTCTATGAAGTAAAATAAAATTTTTCTTACTTTATTATTTTATAAGGAGAGGCATGTCGTTACTGACCACGCCGGCGATCGTTCTCGGGAGCATTAAGCTCGGTGAGGCCGATAAGCTGGTCACTTTTTTTACCGCTAAAAAAGGGAAGCTAAAAGGGGTGGCGAAGGGGGCCCGTCGGATGAAGAGCCGGTTCGGTGCCGCGCTGGAGCCGTTTACCCACTGCAATCTCGTTGTCTTCGAAAAACCGGGGGACAAACTCGCCCGGATCAACCAGTCGGACATCGTCCACTCTTTTCAGCTGCTCCGGGAGAACTGGTCCGAGATTCATCTCGCCTCCCATATGGTTCAGATGGTCCAGAAGTTGACCCCGGATGAGGAGCCGAACCCGGCGATCTTTCGTCTTTTGCTCGAAGCGCTCACCTATTTGGAGAAGGGGGCCGACCGGCAGCTCTCCGCGATCCTCTTTGTCATCCGTCTGGTCGCCTATAGCGGATATCAACCGAGGCTCGACCAGTGCTTAAAATGCCGCAAGCGGCTGACCGAGCCCAAAATCTACTTCTCCCCCGGCCAGGGCGGAACCGTCTGCCCCCCCTGTGCCGAGCGGATGGAGCGGCTCGCATCGATCTCCCAAGGGACCCTCGCTTTTCTTAGGGGATCGCAGCGGATGGACTATGCCGCCGCGCATCGGATTAAACTCACTGCCGCGATGCGGTCGGAAATTGAGGTCCTCTTCGGGGATCACATTACCTATATCACCGGGGCGCCTTCCCCAAAATTTGTTCCGGAGCCGGTCCACTCCTAAAAAAGTTTTAATTGCGGAATGCGGAGTAAGAAAAAGCCGGGTTCATTTCGCAACTCGGAACCGATGGTCCTGCATCTAAATTCGCTTGATTTGCTTGACAATCTCCGAAATCTTTTGTTAACTTGTAGCTCGAACGCTCACCTTGCGCTATTCTAATGAAGGACCCCTTGAAAGCCACCACTTCTCAGAGAAAGAGCGCGACGGCCTCTGTCCACAAAACGTCTCAAACAGCCCGCAAGCCGCTTACCTTTCAAGAGCTTTTTTTGTCGCTTCACCGCTACTGGGCCGCGCAAGGCTGTCTGATCCTTCAATCGTATGACACCGAGGTCGGCGCCGGAACCTTTCATCCGGCGACCTTTTTGCGCGCGCTCGGGCCGGAGCCTTGGAATGCCGCTTATGTTCAGGCCTCGCGCCGCCCCGCCGACGGCCGCTACGGCGAGAACCCGAACCGCCTTCAGCACTACTACCAATACCAAGTGATCCTCAAACCGGCGCCCGAGAACATCCAAGCGCTTTATCTTCAGAGCCTCTCCTCCTTCGGCATCAAGATGGAGGAGCACGACATCCGATTTGTCCAGGACGATTGGGAGTCGCCGACCCTCGGCGCCTGGGGACTCGGCTGGGAGGTCCGATTAGACGGGATGGAGATCACCCAGTTCACCTATTTCCAGGAGATCGGCGGGATTCAGCTCAATCCGATTTCGGTGGAGATCACCTATTGGCTGGAGCGGGTTGCGATGTACCTGCAGCAGGTCGACAACGTCTACGATCTCGCCTGGAATGACCAGGTCTCTTATGGCGAAGTCCATCATGAGGGGGAGGTCCAGTTTTCCCGGTTTAATTTCGAAGAGGCGAACATCGTCCACCTGAAAGAAGCGTTCCATCGCGCCGAGGAAGAGTCTCGACGGCTGATCTCCAAAGGCCTCATTCTTCCCGCCTATGAATACTGCATGAAGAGCTCCCATTTCTTCAACCTGCTCGATGCCCGGGGCGCGATCTCCGTGACCGAGCGAACCAGCTATATCGCCCGCGTCCGCGGATTGGCCCGGCTTTGCGCTGAAGGGTATCTCAAACAACGTGAAGCGGCCGGGTTCCCTCTCTTAAAGGACAAGAACCATGGCTCCTAAGGGTTCCGCAGAAGGGAGCGCGGGGAGCCGTCCCGGAAAAAAGAGCGCCGTTTCCAAGGCGACCGGAAAGGGACCTCGGGAGCTCTTCCTTGAAATCGGTGTGGAGGAGATTCCTTCCAATGTCATGGCCTCGGCGCTGGAGCAGCTGAAAGCGGGGGTGACGGCGCGTCTCTCCGCCCTGGGGATCCCGTTCGATCCGCCGCAGGTGTATGGCACGCCGCGACGGCTGATCCTGACCCTCCCCTCGCTCGCCCCGCAACAGGAGCGCCGGACCGAGGTGGCCACCGGCCCTTCCAAAAAGGTCGGCTTCGATGCGCAGGGGAATCCGACCCCCGCGGCGATCGGTTTTGCCAAATCGCAAGGGGTCGCCGTGTTGGAATTAAAGGTCCGGCAGACCGAGAAGGGAGAGTACCTTTCGGTCGAGAAGGAGATCCGCGGTGAGCCGACGGCGACCCTTCTTCAAAAGCTCCTCCCCGAAATGATCTCCTCGCTCTCCTTCCCCCGATCGATGCGATGGAACGATGAAGGGGTCTCCTTCGTCCGGCCGGTCCGCTGGATCGTCGCGCTTTATAATGGCGAGGTGGTTCCTTTTTCGTTCGCGGGGGTCGCCTCCGATCGGATCTCCTACGGCCACCGGATCCTCGCCCCGGAATCGTTCCAGGTCGCCGACTTCGCCTCTTACCAAAAAGAGATGCGGCGTCGGTCTGTCCTCATCGACCCCAAAGAGCGATATGATTTGATCATCCAAGAGATGAGCGATCTCGCCCGAGAGAAAAAAGGGGAGATTGAAGAAGACGAAGCGCTCGTCTGGCAGGCGGCTTTTATGGTGGAGTATCCGAAAGCAATCTGCGGCGCCTTTGATCCCTCCTTCCTGGAGGTTCCGAAGGAGGTGATCATCACGGCGATGAAAGAGCACCAAGGCTACTTCCCCCTTCATCATCAACAAGGCGCGCTCCTGCCCCACTTTGTCACCATCGTCAACAATCCGACCGACCAACCGGAAACGATCCGGAAGGGGAACGAGCGGGTGTTGCGCGCGCGGCTCGTCGATGCCCAATTTTATTTCAGCCAAGACCGCAAGAGCCGATTGGCCGACCGGGTCGAAGGGCTCAAGGGGGTGACCTTCCAAGCGAAGCTTGGGACACTCCATGAGAAAGTCGAGCGGCTGGTCCCGCTCGCCCAGCAGATCGGGGTGGAGGCAGGGACGTCGCCCGAGGCAATCGGGCGCGCCGCGCTCCTTTGCAAGGCCGATCTGATCAGCGGCGTGGTTCGTGAGTTTCCCGCGCTGCAGGGGGTCATGGGCCGGACCTACGCCCGGCTCGACGGAGAGGAGGCCGCAGTCGCCTCGGCGATCGAGGAGCATTATCTCCCCCGGTATTCAGGCGGCGCGTTGCCGAAGAGCCCGCTCGGCCAGGCGGTGGCGGTGGCCGACAAACTCGATACCCTCGTCGGCTGCTTCGGCGTCGGGCTGATCCCGAGCGGCTCGGAAGATCCGTATGCCTTGCGGCGTCAGGGGCTCGGACTGATTCAGATTTTGGTGATGGAGTCTTCTCCGCTTCGGACCCTCTCCCTCCAGGCGGCGGTGCGCGAGTCGATCCGGCTCTATGAAATGCAGCAGAAGTTCTCCGCCGGACAGGTCGCGGCGGAGGTGACCGGCTTTCTCAAGCAGCGGGTCGCCTCTTATCTTCAGTCCGAGGGAATTCGGTATGATCTGATCGATGCCGTCCTCGCCGGGGAGCTCGACCGCCCCCAGGTGATGATCGATTGGGCCCGGGCGCTGGTCCGCTTCTCGAAGCAACCCCTCTTCGGCCCGCTGATGACCGGCTTCAAACGGGCGATTCGAATTTTGCCGAAAGGTTTTTCGGGGGAGGTCGATCCCTCCCTTCTTAAAGAACAGGTTGAAAAAGATCTCTATGCGGCGATCTCCCGCGTCGACAATACGATCCGCGCCGATCTGTCGGAGGGCCGGTATGAGCAGGTCTTGGAGATCTTGGCGACGCTGTACGAGCCGCTGAATCGCTTCTTTGAGGGGGTCATGGTGATGGACCCGAATCCCGAGGTCCAGCGGAATCGATTGAGTCTCTTATTCAGAATCAAAAAACGCTTTGATGCGTTTGGTGATTTTTCGAAGATTGTGGAAGGAGAGGGCGCGACCAAACCGGAGCAAAAATGAGATTTCGAGTGGCCACGCTGGGAGGGCTCCTCGCCGGCCTGCTCGGCCTTCTCTGGGCGTCTGCGTCGGGGGGAGCCGGGATCCAGACGGAGATCTTGACGATCAGCGGGGAGGTGATCTATGTCGGAAACCCTCCCGGACCGATCGTCATCGAAGTCTATGATCGCCCCCAATTCTCGCCGCGGCCGGTCTTTTCCACCGCCGTAATGCAATCGGGCGCTTACGCCCTTCACGTCCGTCCGGGGATTTATTATCTGAGGGCTTTTGTCGATCTCAACGGGAATCATCTTTGGGATGCCGGAGAGCCGGTCGGTTTCTACGCTGCGGAGCAGCGGCTGGTGGTCGTTCCGCTTGCCTCGAAAAGTGGAATTAATATTCAGATCCCGCTTGTAAAAGAATCTGCTGATTTGAAACGAGGAAATCATTAGAATAAATATCGTGGATGTTGGGAAGGTTTTTTCACAACGATTCTGATCTCAGAAGAGAAATGGGAGGCAGGAATGGCAACAAAGAAAAAGTTTGTCTATTTTTTCGGCGACGGCCGAGCGGATGGACGGGGGGATATGAAAGAACTCCTCGGCGGGAAAGGGGCCGGTCTGGCGGAGATGACACGGCTCGGTATTCCGGTCCCGGCGGGGTTTACGATTACGACCGAGGCGTGCATCGCGTTTTTTGACAACGACAAGCGCCATCCGAAGGGGCTCTGGGAGGAGGCGCTCGTTGCCCTGAAGCGGGTTGAAAAACTGATGGGGGCCCGGTTCGGCGATCCGCAGAGCCCGCTGCTTGTCTCCGTCCGATCCGGCGCGCGCGCCTCGATGCCGGGGATGATGGACACGGTCTTGAACCTCGGCCTCAATGACCAGACGGTGGTCGGCCTGATCGAGAAGACGAAGAACGAGCGGTTCGGTTATGACGCCTACCGCCGGTTCATCTCGATGTTCGGCGCGGTCGTGATGGGGGTGAAGCGGGAGAAGTTCGAGAAAGCGCTGGAGGAGAAAAAATCGCAGCTCCGCGTCCGGCTCGACACCGAGCTCTCGGCCGACGCCCTGAAAGAGCTGGTGCAGACCTACAAGAAAATCGTCCTGAATGAAACCGGCCAGAGCTTTCCCGAAGACCCGCTCGATCAGCTGCGGCTTGGGATCAACGCCGTTTTCAACTCCTGGTTCGGACAGCGGGCGATGACCTATCGCCGGCTCAACGGCATTCCAGATACCTGGGGGACCGCCGTCAGCGTCGTCGCGATGGTCTTCGGAAATCTGGGGGAGACCTCCGGGACCGGTGTTGCCTTCACGCGCGATCCGTCCACTGGCGAGCGGCGCTTCTTCGGCGAGTTCCTCTTCAATGCCCAGGGGGAGGATGTCGTCGCCGGGATTCGGACGCCGCTGCCGATTGGCGCCTTAAAACAGAAGTTGCCGAAAGCCTATCGCGATCTGATCAACGTCTACAAAAAGCTCGAGCAACATTACAAAGACATGCTCGACATCGAGTTTACGATTCAAGAGGGAAAGCTCTACATGCTCCAGACGCGGGTCGGCAAACGGACCGCAGCGGCGGCGGTCAAGATTGCGGTCGACATGGCGAAGGAGAAGCTGATCACCAAGGAGACGGCGCTGCTCCGCGTCGATCCGCTCCAACTCGACCAGCTTTTACACCCGATGATCGACCCGAAGGTGAAGGTGCATGTCATCGCCAAAGGGCTTCCCGCTTCGCCCGGCGCGGCAATCGGAAAGGTCGTCTTCACCGCCGAGGAGGCGCAGCGGATGGCGGAGCGGCATGAGAAGGTGATCTTGGTCCGGACCGAGACGTCGCCGGAAGACATCGGCGGGATGCATGCGGCGGAGGGGATCGTCACCGCCCGGGGGGGGATGACGTCGCACGCGGCGGTGGTCGCCCGCGGGATGGGGAAGTGCTGCGTGGCCGGCTGCGGCGCGCTCATGGTCGACGAAGAGAAGAAGGTTTTTTCCGCCGGCAACGTCACGGTGAAGGAGGGGGATTATATTTCCCTCAACGGCTCGACCGGCGAGGTCATCTTGGGCCAGGTCGAATTAATCCAGCCGGAGCTTTCCGCCGCTTTCAAAACGATCATGGGATGGGCCGATGACGCTCGGACCCTCAAGGTCCGCGCCAATGCCGATACTCCGCACGATGCCCGCGTGGCGCGCGGCTTCGGCGCGGAGGGAATCGGACTCTGCCGGACCGAACATATGTTCTTCGAGGGAGACCGGATCAAGGCGGTCCGCGAGATGATCCTCGCCGACACGGTCGAAGGGCGAAAACGGGCATTGGCAAAGCTCCTGCCGATGCAGAAGAGCGACTTTATCGGAATCTTCCGGGAGATGAAGGGGCTGCCGGTGACGATTCGTCTCTTGGACCCCCCGCTGCATGAATTTCTCCCGCAGACGGAGGCCGATCTCGAGGAGCTCTCCCGCGAGATGGGGGTGGCGGTCGAGCTCCTTCGGGCGAAGAACAAGAGCCTTCACGAGTTCAACCCGATGCTCGGCCACCGCGGATGCCGCCTCGGGATCACCTATCCGGAGATTTACGAGATGCAGGCGCAGGCGATCTTCGAAGCGGCCTGCGAGCTGGGGAAAGAGGGGATGAAGGTGATTCCGGAGGTGATGATCCCGCTGGTCGCCCACATCAAAGAGCTGTCGGACATGAGGGCGCTCTGCGTCAAAATTGCGCAGGAGGTGATGGCCCGGTATAAAAAGAAGGTGGAGTATTCGATTGGAACGATGATTGAACTGCCGCGGGCAGTCCTGGTGGCCGATCAAATTGCGAAAGAGGCGGAGTTCTTCTCATTCGGCACCAACGATTTGACCCAGACGACCTTCGGTCTCTCACGGGACGATTCCGGCCGGTTTTTGCCGGAGTATATCCGAAAAGGGATTCTCGACCAAGATCCGTTCGTTGCCGTCGATCAGGAGGGGGTCGGGCTTCTGATGAAGATGGGGGTAGAGAAGGGGCGTTCGACCCGCGCCGGGATGAAGATCGGAATCTGCGGCGAACATGGGGGCGAGCCGACCTCGATCGAGTTCTGCCATCGGATCGGCTTGAATTATGTCAGCTGTTCTCCGTTCCGTGTGCCGATCGCGCGGCTCGCGGCGGCGCAGGCGGCGATCAAAGGAAAGATGAAGACCAAGGGGAAAGAGGCCGGCCACCGCGCCACGGTCTGATCGGCTATCTTAGACAAATCGGGTTCATCATTCGTAGGGGCGTATTTCAATACGCCCCTACGTTTTTCAATACAGGGAGGCGGCAATGAAGATTCAGACGGTCTGGGCGGTCAAAGTTGTTCCCGACGATGAGGACGAAGCGCTCCATGAGTTCGCCCTGTCCTGGTATCGTTTTACAAAGGATTCGGCCGAGACCGACCCGGTCCTAAAAATCCCGGCCAGACCGGCCGTTTGGGTGAAGTTTTCCAAGGTAGACCATATCGAACTCATGCAATCCAATTTCCCGGAAGCAAAACTTGGCCCCGCTTCCTCTTTTACCGAAGCGATCCTCTTCACGGAAAGCTGGGAAAAAGCGCAAGCCCTCCAGAAGAAAATATATGGCGTCCTCCGGGATGAAGAGGAGGAAGATGAAATGGGACAGATTCTAAAAGAAGACACGATGGAAGACTACTGAAAATGAGGCTTTAAAAGCAGGAGTCGGAAGTCAGAAGTCAGAATTCAGAAGTGATGGAGAAACGGCGCGTCCGCCTTTTCTTTCAAGTATTCCCGCGTCTGTTTTTTATGAATATAAATTCTATCCACCTCCTCCCTTGATTCTCTTTCTCTCCCAATGCTAACCTGAATGCAATCGATTTGACATCCGAAGCGGCCCGCTTATATAGTAACGGTCATGTCGGAGCCAGAAGACCGAAAATATATGAGGCGGGCGCTTCGTCTGGCCGAACGAGGCCGCGGCAAAACCGCGCCGAACCCGATGGTCGGCGCGGTGGTCGTCAAAAACGGCGTCATTCTCGGTGAAGGTTTTCACCCGAAAGCGGGCGCGCCGCATGCCGAGGTGTTGGCCCTTGCCGAAGCGGGGATGAAAGCCAAGGGAGCAACCCTCTACACCAGCCTGGAGCCCTGCTGTCACGCCGGAAAGCGCACCCTTCCTTGTACCGATGCGATCTTAAAAAGTGGTCTTCGGCGGGTGGTCGCTGCGATGATCGATCCGAACCCGGCGGTCTCCGGCGGCGGGCTGGATCTCCTCCGAAAAAAGGGAATCGATGTTACCGAAGGGGTGCTGCAACCCGAGGCGGCGCAGCTGAATGAAGTCTTCATCAAGTACATCACCACCGGCCGGCCATTCGTGATCTTGAAGGCGGCGGCCACCCTTGACGGCCGGATCGCCACGGCGAAGGGGGCGTCGCGCTGGATCACCGGGGAGGCGGCCCGACGAGAGGTGCACCGGCTTCGATCGGAGGTCGATGCGGTTTTGGTGGGGATCGGAACGGTGTTGGCCGACGACCCGATGTTGACCGCGCGCCGGCCGGGAGCCAAAAATCCGGTGCGGGTGGTCATCGACCCACATCTGAAGATTCCGGTCCGATCGAGGTTGGTGACATCGATTTCAGACGCGCCGACCTGGGTGGTCACGACGGGGAGGGCCTCCGCCGAAAAAGCAAGGGCGCTGGAAAAGCGCGGGGTCGAGCTGTTCCGTTTTTCTCAAAGGCAAGGAATCATCCCGTTCAATCTTCTCTTCGAGCGGCTCGGAGCACGTGAGATCACGAGTGTAATGATCGAAGGGGGAGGGGTGGTGAATGGGATGGCGCTTCGCGCCGGGGTGGTCGATAAGGTTGTTTTTTACATCGCTCCCAAACTCCTCTGCGGCGATGATGCGCGAAGTGTCGTCTCCGGGAAGGCGATTCCAAATCTCAACGATGCACTCAATCTCCAGCAGATGACTGCTCGGAAGGTAGGAGAAGATCTACGAATTGAAGGTTACCCCCGGAAGGGGGAAAGAGGAGGTGATGCGTGAGGCCGATGCGAACTTGGATGTTCTTCTTCTTAATGGTCTTCTGCGCCGGCTGTGCCGAGACCCAACGGGTGAGTCCGGCCGCCGGGCCGACCGGCGGTCCCGCTCCGCAGGGGAATCTCAATCTCTCTGTCCAGCAATACCTCGCCTCCGAAGACGACACGCAATCGGAGGCGCTCCTTAGTGAAATTCAGTCGCAGAAGGGGGTGACCGTCGTACAGATTGAGACGGCCATTCAGGAGGGGGTGCTCTATCCGCCGCAGCCGTCGGTCGGGCCGCTTCATCTCAACATTAATATGGGAGAAGAGCAGGCCGATTACGCCCTGTATGTTCCAGAGAAGTATGATCCTGCGAATCCCTATCCGCTCATTATCTGTCTCCATGGAGCCGGTTTTACCGGAGACAGTTACTTGGAGCGGTGGCAGGCACGGCTTGGGGAGAAGTCGCTCCTTGCCTGTCCGACCATGGTCAATGGGGCCTGGTGGACGCCGGAAGGAGAGGCGTTGGTCTTGTCGGTGATCGATGCGGTTCAATCGAAGTATCGGATCGATCCGAATCGGATCTATTTGACCGGAATGTCGAACGGTGGGATCGGGGCCTACTTGATCGGGATTTTCCACGCCGACCGTTTTGCCGCCATCGCCCCGATGGCGTCCGGTATTCCAGACGAGATCTTTCCCTTCCTCCAGAATCTCTCGACCACCGGCATTTATATCGTCCATGGCGCCAAAGACGAAGTGATGCCGGTGATGCTCTCCAGAAAGATCAGTGAGTATCTGACGGAACACCAGATCCCCTTTGTCTATCGAGAGCACGACCGATTGCACCCGATGGCCGGCGGCCATTTTTTTCCGAAAGAGGAGCTTCCCGATCTGGTCGCCTGGTTTGACCAGCAGCACCGCCAGCCTTATCCGAAGCGGGTCGTCTCGCTCCGGGATTCGGAGCATCTGGAGCCGTTCTATTGGACCGAAATCAATCAGACGGAAGGGGAGGTGGCGAATGTGTTGGGATCGATCTTCGAGCCGGAAGAGGCGGAGCGGGTGAAAAAGGGAGCGTTCTCATCGCTCACGGCCGAAGTCAAGGAGAACCGGGTCAATGTGACGACCGAGCGGGTAGGACGCTATACCCTTTTCTTTAATCGAAAGCTGATCGATTTCTCAAAGCCGGTGGTCGTCTTCACCAACGGCAAGAAGAGTTTCGAAGGGCGTCTTTCGGAGGAGATTGTGCCTCTCTTAAAGGAGACGAAGCGACGTCATGATCCGGGTGCCCTGTATCCTGCATCTGTGACCGTGGATTTAACGGGAAAAGCAAAATAATGTTTACCGGAATTATTGAAGAGATGGGGGTGGTGACCGAGATCGATCGAAATCTCAGGTCGATGCGGCTCACCCTGTTGGCGACGGCGATCTTAGAGGATCTGGAGCTGGGCGACAGTGTGACACTAAACGGTGTCTGCACGACGGCCGCCACACGGACGGAAAGCGGCTTCACGGTCGACCTCTCTCCGGAGACGGCGCGAGTAACCACTTTGGGAGGTTTGAGGGTGGGAGATCCGGTCAATCTGGAGCGGGCGATGCGTATTATGGACCGGATCGGAGGACATCTTGTCTCGGGCCATGTGGAAGGAATCGGGATGATCCGAGCGCGCGAACAGGAAGAGAATGCCATCCTTCTGACGATTGAGGTCCCGCCGGACATTTTAAAGTATTGCATCAAAAAAGGGTCGATCGCCGTGGATGGGGTGAGCCTTACGATCAATACCCTCACCGACCGCGGGGTGACCCTTTCCATTATTCCCCATACCGCGAAGGCGACGACGTTGGGGCTGAAGCAGGTCGGCAGTCAGGTAAATCTGGAGAGCGATCTGATCGGGAAATATGTCGAGCGGCTTTTAAGCGGCGGTGTCCGAGGTCCGGGAGAGAAGGGCTAAAAACGTCGAATTGACGGTCTGTTTCTAAACTTTATTGATCATTCATGATCCCCCATGATCCCCGATTGAGGTTCTTCGGGTTCCCCTCCTTCGTATTTCTCCGTTAATCCCAATGCATCCATTTTGTATTTTAGCTGGCGGCGGGTGATGCCAAGCAATTTGGCGGCGCGGGTCTGCACCTGCCGGGTCTGATGAAGCGCCTGTGAGATCATCTGCCGCTCGAGCCGTTCCACCGCCTGCTCCAGCGTCATCTCACCCAGAGGGATCGCCCCCGCCGCCGGGGCGCGGTTGGACCCTCTTCGGATTGCAGCCGGGATATCGTTCAGGTCGATCTGGTCGGAAGCGGCCAGGGCGCTCATCTGCTCGATCATGTTTTCCATCTCGCGGACGTTTCCCGGCCAATCATGTTGAATGAGGACTTCGATTGCCGAAGGGGTGATCGATTTCATCGGGAGACGATGCGCCAGGCTCTTTTTTTCAAGGAAGTGCTTGAGGAGGAGAGGGATGTCTTCTTTCCGGGTCCGGAGCGGGGGGAGGACGATGGGAATGACATTGATTCGGTAAAAGAGATCCTCACGGAAAGATCCTTTTTGAATCTCCTCTTCTAAGTTCTTGTTCGTCGCCGCGATGAGGCGGACATCGGCCTCCAGGAGTTGCGAGCCGCCGACGCGCATGAATTTCCGCTCCTCCAGGGCACGGAGGATCTTCGCTTGGCACGGAAGGGAGAGCTCGGCGATCTCATCAAGAAAGAGGGTGCCGCGATGGGCCTGTTCGAACCGCCCGATTCGGCGTGACTGTGCATCGGTAAAGGCCCCGCGCTCGTGACCGAATAACTCGCTTTCGAGGAGGGTCTCGGGAATGGCGGCGCAGTTAATGGCGACAAACGGGGCGGTGCTCCGGCTGCTGTTATAGTGGAGCGCTTTTGCGATCAGCTCTTTTCCGGTGCCGCTCTCTCCGAGCAACAGGACGGTCGTCTTGGTGTCGGCGACGTGCCGGACTTTCTCAAACATCTCCTGCATGGCGCGGCTGTTTCCAATAATATTCTCATAGCCATATCGCCTGGAGACCTCCGTCCTCAGCGACTGGACCTCTTTCTCCAGATCGCGATTGGCCAGCGTTTTTGACAGAATCCATTGAAGTTCTTCCAGGTCGAACGGTTTGGTCACGTAGTCATCGGCGCCGGCCTTGATCGCCTCGACCGCCGTTTTTATCGTCCGTGTCGCCGTCAGCATGATGATCGGGATTTTCTCGTCGATCTCTCGCAGCCGCTTCAGCGTCGCCATTCCGTCCAGCCTCGGCATCTGGAGGTCGAGGAGGACCAGCTCGGGTTGATTCTCTTGGAAGCGCTGGATTCCTTCTCGGCCGTCCGACGCAAAAAGAAGGGAGTAGTCCTTCTTTAAGAAGGCTTGGAAGGACTCCTGGACGCTGCTCTCATCATCGATGATGAGGATTTTCTTCATCTCGCCCTGGCGGGTCTCGCCGACCGACCGCTTTCTGGTTGAGTTTGATTGATTCGATATGAATCTGAATGGACCGGGAAACGGATGCGTCGCTCTTTCAGGCCTCCGGCACATTTCCGGAGAGAGGCGTCTGGAGAGAGCGCGGCTGCTGCTTACTGATAGCCGATCAAGACCACCGTAATGTTGTCTTCGCCTCCCTTTTCTTTCGCCCTCTCCACCAATGCACGGCATGCTTTCTCAAGATTGTCGTTCATTGTGGTGAGAATGGTATTGATCTCTTCCAAGGTCAGCTTGTTGCTCAACCCGTCCGAGCAGAGGAGGAGAATATTTCTTGGAACCGATGCCTGTCGGAGGGTCTCCACGTCGACCCTGGGGCTGGTTCCCAGGGCGCGGCTGATCACATGTTTCAGGGGATGATGTTGTGCGGCCTCTGCGGTAAGAAGTCCCTTTCGGACATATTCATTGACGAGGGAATGGTCCTGCGTCAGCTGCCGCGTCTTGTCCTCCTGAAATAGATAGACGCGGCTGTCGCCGACGTAACCGATGATGGTCTCGGTCGGGTGGGCGACGACCGCCACGACGGTGGTTCCCATCCCACTGAGGGATGAATCTTTCTCCCCCGCCTCATAGATTTTCTCGTTGGCGTACCCGATGGCGCGGGCCAGCTTCATCTCCGCCGTCTGCTCGGTAATCTCAGGGGAGGAAAAGAACTCCTGGATCGACTGGACGGCAATCCGGCTTGCGACCTCGCCCGCCGCATGTCCCCCCATTCCGTCTGCAACCACATAAAGATTGAACTCTGGAAAAAGTCCGAGACTGTCCTCGTTGGAACGACGGACTCGACCGACGTCGGTTAATCCTGCTGCCGTCACCTTCATTTTTCGGGGATCCCCTCATCTTGTGGAAGAGCCAATCGCGACCTGTTCTAAATTATTTTCATTTTATAAGATAGAGGCGTTTTTGTCTATATCGGTTTTTGGTGAAAGCGGCCGTTTTACATCCCATCACCGACGATACACCGGAAATCGCTCAAGTCCATACCGAAAAGCATGGAGGCATCGAGATTGTCGGTAATGATAGATTTTTAAATGCGGGCCGGATGTATTTTGCGTTTGGTTCAAATTTCTTGACAGGGCGGTCTTATTTTATTAAGTTGACCCCCATCGCAAGGCGGGAGGATTCCCCTCCGGCACCCTTGCACCGCGGCCATCGAGGTATCCGATGAATGTCGTCTACTTTGATTTAGAGACACAGAGGAGTGCGGAGGAGGTCGGCGGGTGGGATCGAAAAGAGCGGATGGGTTTCTCTTTCGGCGTCACCTATTCGACAAAAGACCAGGCCTTTCGTGGATACGAAGAAGAGGATATTCCTGAGTTGATCGGCGTCCTGGGTGACGCCGACCGGATCGTCGGCTACAATCTCCTCGGCTTCGACTACGCCGTTCTCTCCGCTTACACCGATGTGAACCTCTCCGCGTTGCCGACGCTCGATCTGTTGGTGTCACTTCGGACCGCCCTGGGGTTTCGTCCAAAACTTGATAACCTGGCATCGGCGACATTAAATTCGGGCAAGAGCGCCGATGGCCTCCAGGCCATCCGATGGTATCGCGAAGGGAACTTTGCCAACATCGCCCTCTATTGCAAGGAGGATGTCAGAATTACGCGGGATCTCCATCTTTTCGGATTTGAGAATGGATTCATCTATTACACCGATCGGTCGAATCAGTCGCTTCGTGTGAAGGTGAATTGGTAATATCAATGAGGAAAGAGAGATCCCTTTTGTCTCTTTCTTTCCTTTACGATGAACGCCCCGGGAGAAGCCCTCTGCCGGATGTGCCCCCTTCCTTCTGCGCCCTTCCCTTTCTTTCTTTTTGATTTCTGTTTGTGTTATATTGAATTGATCTCTTTATCCAGAACCCCCCTGTAGTGTGAGATCCCTTCATGTCGATCGGCTGGTCCATTGTTTCGATTCTATTTATTGTGACTGTTCTCTTTCTATTTGTGCCCTTTTTTTTTACCGTCGACTCGGAAGAAAAGCGTTTCTCCGTCCGGTGGCTCTTCATAAACATCGGATTTAATTTTACGCGGCAGCGTCTCACGATTCGGGTCGTCGGCATCCCGATAGGAAGGGGAAAGAAGGGTACAAAGGCACCCACTCCTCCCTCCGGAGAGGCAACGGAAAAAGGGGATGAGCGCGCGCGCGAAGAAAATGAAAAAAGGCCGGAGAAAGGGGAAGCGCCGGAGCGGCCGTCGGTGGTGAAAGTGTTGTTCTCGCACCGCGCGCTGATGGTCCATCTGACCGAGCTGGCAACGCGGTATCTGATTGATCTGCTGCGTGCCTTTTCGGTTTCCCATCTTGATTTTGATCTCTCTTTGGACGATCCGATGATCAACGGGATCTGCTACGGCGCCCTCCAGGGAGTCCAGATAAAACGGGTGTATCTTGCAGTGAATTTTTGGGGCGAGAATCGCTTTGTCGGTCGATTTGCCCTCCCTTTATATCGGCTTGCTGTTCCGACGCTGCGGGTTCTGATCCATCTGCCCTATTCGGAAATGTATCAGGTGTATAAAGAAGTTCGACATCCAGGTCCTGTCAGAAAAGAGGAGGTTTCAGCATGAGTATCGCGGAAGAGTTGATGAAGACCCTTTTAGAGCAACTGAAGGCGATTGCCAGTACCGATACGATCATCGGCGAGGCGTTTTTGGCCGGCGGGGTGTCCATTATCCCGGTTTCACGTATCTCAATGGGAATCGGCGTCGGCGGCGGCGGACAGTCCCAGCAGAATGAAGGGGTCGGCGGGGGGGGCGGGGTGAAAGTAGAGCCGATCGCTTTCCTGGTGGTCAAGGATCAGAGTGTCTCCCTGATGAACGTCGGCCGCGGTAAGGGGCTGGATGTCCTTTATGAAAAGTTGCCGGAACTGATCGATAAGATGGTTGAGAAGGCGACTCAAAAGACGAAGAAAGCAGAACCGGGGATGGCCGGCGAAACGACGCGTCCTAGCGCCGCCGGCTTTTCCCCCGGTTTACAGACCCCTTAGCGAAAGCGCAAATCTGTGAGGCGGCAAGGGAAAAGCTTTCTCTCCTTTTCCCAGCCGCCTCACGCCATAAGGATTTTATGATACGTTATCCCAATCTTGACCCGGTCTTCATTCGGATCGGTCCGTTGGCCTTCCGCTGGTATGGGTTGATGTATGCGATCTCCTTTATCGCGGCGATCTTCGTCATTCGGGTGACGGCTATCCGGAAGGGGCTGAAGATCACCAAGGAAGAAATTTCCGATCTGATGCTCTATGCGGCGATCGGCGTTATTTTAGGAGGACGGCTCGGCTATGTTCTCTTTTATAACCTCCCTTTCTATCTTGAGAACCCCTCCAAAATCATCGCCGTCTGGGAAGGGGGAATGTCCTTTCATGGCGGACTGATCGGGGTCTTGGTCGCTGGCGCCCTTTTCTGTAAGCGGTACGGCTATTCGTTTTATGAGGTGGCCGATGTCGCGATCCTGGCCGTCCCGATCGGGCTGGGACTCGGTCGGATCGGCAACTTCATCAACGGCGAGCTTTATGGCCGGCCGACCGATGTTCCTTGGTGTATGATCTTCCCGCAAGGGGGTGAGGTCTGCCGCCATCCTTCTCAGCTTTATCAAGCCGGACTGGAAGGGATTGCTCTCTTTGCCATTCTTTGGCTCTTATCTTATCGTAACCTCCCGCGTGGGGTTCTCTTCTGGGCGTTCTTTCTCTTTTATGGTCTGTTCCGATTTATCGCCGAATTTTTTCGGCAGCCCGATCCGCAACTCGGTTTAATCTTGGGACCCTTCTCCATGGGACAGCTCTTGAGTCTGCCGATGTTTTTGATCGGCGCAATCATGGCATGGCTTCAATATCAAAAGGATGAGCGGGATCGACCGTTGGGCCGATCTGCACCGCGAGGGAGATGAGCGCGTCGCCGATTCGAACCAATGAGGCATCATTGGTCAGATTCGCCGTTCAGGGAACGGTGATGTATCCGCGGAGCTATGGCTGGGAGGTATCGCGAACCGGCCAGCCGATGATGCTTCCGAGCGTCGGCGGGATCACCTACAATGTGAAGGTCGGCGATTCGGTTTTCGGTCTTGCCGGCGATCATATCGAGCCGGCGGTCTCGTTCACCAGCGATCCGACCAAGCTGACGCAAGATCCGAATCGGGGTTTTAATATCTTCTCCTGTATCGGCAATGAAGCGGTGATCATTTCCGGCGATGCGAAGGGGGAGAAGGGGATGGTCACCGGCCATCACGGCGGGGTCGAACATGTGCTGGCCGATTTTCCGGATCATGCCCTCGAAAAGTTGACGCACGACGATAAGGTGCTCATTCGCGCATTCGGCCAGGGGCTTCGGCTTCTCGATTATCCCGAGGTCCACTGCTTTAGCCTCGACCCGAGCCTACTTAAGAAGCTCGGTCTCCACGTGGCCCAGCGGGGTCAATTGGAAGTTCCCGTCACGGCCATTGTGCCAGGAAAGCTGATGGGCTCGGGACTGGGCCATAGCGACGTCTTTAAAGGGGATTACGACATCCAGACGAGCGACATGGGAATGATTCGAGAGCACCGGCTCGATCGACTTCGATTCGGCGATATCGTGGCGATCTTGGATCATGACAGCTCGTTCGGCTGGAGCTACCGAACGGGCGCGGTCTCCATCGGCGTCGTGGTTCATGGCGACAGTCAGCTGGCAGGTCACGGTCCGGGCGTTCAAACGCTTCTCTCCAGCAAGGAAGGGCTTTTTTCACCGGTCATTCGGTCCGACGCCAACATCGGATTTTATCTCAACGTCGGCCGCTGGAGAGCGGCGCCCCGTCGAGCCAAGAAGCCGCGGGATTAATAATCGATTCGAACCAGAAAGAGTCCCTGGGGCGGCGCGGTGGGGCCTGCCAGACGACGATCGCGCCCCGCTAAGATTGCGGAAACCTCTTCGACCCGCCTCCGCCCCCGTCCCACCTCGACCAGCAGACCGACCATGTTTCGGACCATATACTGCAAAAAGCGGCTGGCCTCGAAATTGATTTCGATCTGATCTTCCCTCTCTTTCACCTGCAGCGTCTCTAAATCGACCCAGCGATCGTCTCCCTCGCTTTTGGCGGCGCAGAAAGAGGTAAAGTCATGGCGGCCGAGCAGAAGCCGACCGGCCTCTTGTATTTTAAGGAGATCGAGCGGTTGGAAGACATGCCAGGCGGTTCGTCGATGCAATGGGGAGCGAAGGCGGTTCGGGTAGATAAAATAGGTATACTTCTTTTTCTTTGCCGAGAACCGGGCGTGGAAAGAGGGAGGAACCGTTTCGGCCGATCGAACGGCGATGTCCTCCGGCAACAAGCCATTGAGTCCGCGAACCCAGGTATTGAGATCGAAAGGGACCGGCGGGGTGAAGTGGGCGACCTGACCCCGGGCGTGCACGCCGGCGTCGGTCCGGCCTGCGCCGGTCAGGCGGACCGAATGTCCGGTTAACTGCCGGAGGGTCTGCTCGAGAACCCCTTGAATCGTGACCAGGTGCGGCTGAATCTGCCATCCGTGGTAATGGGTGCCGTCATATTCGAGGATTAGTTTGATGAGCCGATCGGTCATGGGGAACGCGTTGGGTTTCGCCTATGAACTGGTTTTGACCGAATCGAGGTAACGTTCGATCCCTTTGAACAGCGACTCGGCTATTTTTTGCCGGTAGGAGTTGCTTCGGAGCCGTTTTTCCTCCGTCGGGTTTGTGAGAAATGAAATTTCTGCAAGGATGGCCGGCATATGCGTGTTTGCAAGAACGTAAAAAGGGGCCCGCTTCACGCCGAGAAAAGACGTTGGATACTTCGCGATTAGGTGCTCCACAAACGCCCCCTCGGTAAAGTGTGCGAACTCCAGCGATTCATTCAGGTTAAAATCTCGTTCCAGATCGTTTAAGATAACCTCTTGAAGGTTGAGGGTCGCTTTCCGGGAGGTCGCATTCTCCCGGGCGGCGACATCGATCGCTCTGTCGTCGCTCGCCCTTCCAAGGAAGTAAACCTCAATCCCCTGCGTGTTTCTCTTCGGGCTCGAATTGGCGTGAACCGAGACGAAAAGGTCGGCTTTCTTCGAGTTGGCGAGAAGGGTCCGCTCGTCGAGCGGAATGAAGACATCTTGGTCCCGTGTCATGACGACCTTTTTCTTCAGTCTTTTTTGAATGAGATCTCGGAGACGCAGGGAGACGTCGAGCACCACCTCCTTTTCCTCGAGGCCGCTGGTTCCAATCGCACCCGGATCTTTTCCGCCGTGACCAGGGTCGATCACGATCATCTGGACATTGAAGGGGGGAGGCGAAGGAAGAAGGGAGGGGGCGCTCGCCCGCCCGTCCTGAGTTTCTTTCTCCGCCGTCGCTCTGTTCGTCTCCTGTTTTTTAGTGAAAAGGTCGATGACCAGCCGGTCCGGATCGCTGAGCGGGACGACCTTATAAGAGCCGAGCTGTTTGAATGTCAGGAGCAGCTCGATCGCATCCGGCTCTTTCTGCTTTGCCTCGATCTGCTTGAGCGTGCCATCCCTTACCGGAATGATATGACTTTTCCGAAAAAGCTCTCCCAAAGAGGCCTTCGGAAGGCGAACGATCAATACGGAGGATGTCTTCTCGACGTCGACAGAGACGGCGCGGTTCAAGTCGATCACCACCCGGGTGTAATCCGGGTAGGCCCAATGCCGAATGTTCGAGACGACGGCAGTCTCTCCTGAATCGGCCGGACCTTTCTCAGGACTCTTTTCTTGGGGGCTGTCGGCGGCGAGTGCCGATCCCAGGAGTTTTTCAATCCGGGTGACCTGACGCTGCGCTTCTTTTCCGAGGGGAGCGTGGGCCGATCTCTCAGCCACCGCCGCATAATAGTCCCGAGCTTCTTTGAGGTCCTGCGGCCGGTTGGAGTAGAGATAGAGCTCTTGATAAAGGCGGGCGACCTGCATCATCGTCCGGCCGTCATTCTCCATGAAGGGGCGCGATGATTTGTATTTTTGAATGCACCGCTCCCAGTGGGTGCGGATCTTCTTCTTCTCCGGACTCGCCTTAAGAGATTGACGGCAGCTCTCCGCCTCCTTGAGATCGTCTCCGTCAGATGCCGGGAAGATGGCCGGCGGAGCCGCGAGGATGGCAAGGATCGTCATGAGGAGGATCAGTGGATTAAAGAAGGGGGTAAAATGGATCAACGATCCAAGGCGCCGAGGGGCCCGTTTGGCTTTAGCCATCAATCCTTATCCCCGCAAAAACATACTAAAAGAGTGCCGTTAAAAGCTTTTTTATCTTATCATAAATAGAACCTTTTTCTTGACATTTTTTGCCCTGCTATGTTACCGTGGAAAAATTCTCAGCTTTCAGTCCATCCCTTAAAAAGCCCCCATTTTGAACCAATTCAAAAGGAGTCTTAAAGATGAAGAAGTACCTCTTGGCGCCGGGCCCGACGCAGGTTTCTCCCGAAGTTCTCTTGGCCATGGCTCAGCCGATTTTGCATCACCGTGCCCCTGAATTTGCGAAAATCCTTGAGCGGGTTAAACAAGATTTGAAATGGCTTTTTCAGACGCAGAACGATGTCCTGATTATCGCCTCCTCGGGGACCGGCGGGATGGAAGGATCGGTCACCAACTTTCTCTCTCCCGGCGACAAGGCGCTCTTCGTCAACGGCGGAAAGTTCGGCGAACGCTGGGGAAAGATTTGCAGCGCCTATGGCGTGAAGGCGGAGGAGATTAAGGTCGAGTGGGGATATGCGGTCAAGCCGGAGCAGATCAAGGCGGCGCTCCAGAAAGATCCGTCGATCAAAGCGGTCTTCACCCAAGCGAATGAGACCTCGACCGGCGTGGCCCACCCGATCCGAGAGATCGGCGAAGTGGTCAAACAGTTTGAAGGGACGTTGATGGTCGTCGATGCCGTCTCGGCGATGGGGGTCTTCGACATTCAGACCGATGCATGGGGCCTCGACATCGTCGTGACCGGCTCGCAGAAAGCATTGGCCCTCCCTCCGGGATTGGCCTTCGTCTCCGTTTCCGAAAAGGCGTGGCGTCAGTCGGAGAAGGCGAAGAACGCCAAGTTCTATTTTAACTTTAAGAAGGAGCGGGAAGCGCTGGCGAAAAACCAAACCGCTTATACCCCGGCGGTTTCACTTATCCTCGGTTTGGATCAGTCGCTTCAAATGCTAAAAGCCGAAGGGCTGCAAAATGTGTTTACTCGCCAGGGCCTTCTTGCCAAAGCAACACGGGAGGCGATGAAGGGCTTGGGGCTCTCCCTCTTTCCGAAGGAGTATCCGAGCGATGCGGTGACCGCGATTGAGTCACCCCAAGGATATGACGGCCAGGCGATCTATAAAGATCTTCGCGTCAAATATGGGATCACGGCGGCAGGGGGACAGGATCAGCTCAAGGGGAAGGTCTTCCGGATTTCCACGATGGGATATACCGACACGTTTGATATCATCACTGCGGTCGCGGCGGTCGAAATGGTCCTGAAGGGGATGGGGCATCCTCTCAAGCTCGGAACCGGCGTCGGAATCGCGCAAGAAATTCTTTTGAAGAAATAGTGAAGCGTTCAGTCATCCGCTTTCAACCATCCGCTGACCGGTTTTTGGTTGAGCGGCTTGTTGACGCCGATGGCCGGCAGCTTTCTCTGGAGGTCTTATGAAAGTATTGATCAGTGATTCCCTTTCCGAGCGGGGGGTCGAGATTTTAAAGAAGGCCGGCCTTGCGGTCGATGTCAAAACGAAGCTGACGCCGGCCCAGTTGATTGAAGAGATCCCGAATTATGACGCGCTCATCATCCGGAGTGGGACGAAGGTGACGAAAGAGGTGATTGGCGCGGCAAAAAACCTGAAAGTCATCGGCCGGGCCGGATCGGGGCTCGATAATGTCGACCTCCCTGCCGCGACGAAGCGGGGCATTGTCGTCATGAACACTCCGGGTGGAAATACCGTCACCACCGCCGAGCACACCTTCTCCCTGCTGATGTCGATGGCCCGCCAGACCCCCCAGGCCAACGCGTCGGTCAAGTCGGGCAAGTGGGAAAAAAATAAGTTCATGGGGATCGAGCTTTTCAATAAAACGATCGGAATCATCGGGATCGGGCAGATCGGAAGCTATGTCGCCAAGCTTGCACAGGGGGCGAACATGACCGTCATCGCCTATGATGCCTTTCTCTCTCCGGAGAATGCCCGAAAGTTGGGGGTGGAAGTGGTCGATCTCGATACCCTCTTCTCCCGGGCCGATATCATTACCATCCATGCTCCGTTGACCACCGAGACGAAATATATGATCAACGCGGCGGCGATTCAGAAAATGAAGCAAGGCGTTCGGATCATCAACTGTGCTCGCGGCGGGATTGTCAATGAGACCGACCTTTATGAAGCTTTAAAAAGTGGGCGCGTTGGGGCGGCGGCATTTGACGTCTTCGAAAAAGAGCCGGTCGATCCCTCCAACCCGCTTCTGACCCTTGAGAATTTTATCTGCACGCCGCATCTGGGCGCCGCCACCAACGAGGCTCAGGAGAATGTGGCCTGGGCCATCGCGGAGCAGGTGGTCGATTTCCTTGTTCGGAACGTGGTCCGTTATGCGGTCAACCTTCCCTCTATCTCGGCCGATCTGCTTCCGAAGGTTCAGCCGTATGTCGAGCTGGCGGAAAAGATGGGGGCTTTTCTCGGTCAAACGGCGGAAGGGGGAATCGAGAAGGTGACGATCGAGTACCACGGCGAGGCAGCCGACCTTCAGACCAGCCCGATTACGCTCGCGGCGGTGAAGGGACTGCTTGCACCGATCTTGGAAGAGACGGTGAATTATGTCAACGCGCCGAGCATCGCGAAGGAGCGGGGCATCGAGGTCAATGAGGCCAAGAGCAGCGATGCGGGGAATTTCGCGAGCCTGGTCACGATCCGCGTGAAAGCCGGAACGCAGACCAAGGCGGTCTCCGGAACGATTTTTAATAAAAAGGAGCCGCGCTTCATTGAGATTGATTCGATGTCTCTGGAAGTCATTCCGGAAGGGGATATGCTCTACCTCTTCAATGAGGACAAGCCGGGGGTGATCGGCGGGATCGGTCAGCTTCTTGCCAAAAATCAGATCAATATCTCCCGGATGCAGCTCGGGAGAGAGAAGCCGGGCGGCAAAGCGATCTCGGTCGTCGGTATCGACGGGGTGGTCTCACCGCAGGTTCTCCAAGAGATCAAGGCGCTTCCTCACGTCCTTTCCGTCAAGCGGGTGAAACTGTAACCGCCGAGGCGGTCGAAACCAATAAAGCGTGAAGCGGCCCCTTTGAATTTGGGAGGGGCCGCCTCCACGAACGAGTTCAACAGTCCGCTTCTCCCACTCTCCCTGTTTAGATTGCATGTTGAGACATCACTGCGGAAATCGCGAGTTTAAGCCGACTCACCCATGAAACTGCCCGGTAAGCCAAGAACAATGATTCCCAAAGGGGTGGCCACTTTTCTTCCGGAGGGAACCGCCAAGCGCCGGGAGATCGAGCGACAAACCCTCTCGATCTTCTCCCAATGGGGCTATCAAGAGGTCATTACCCCGATCTTTGAATACCTCGATGTCTTTTCATTGGGTGTGGGTGAGGAACTGCTCAATCGTGCCTATAAATTTGTCGACCGTGCAACCGGTCGATTGATGGTTCTCCGTCCCGATGTGACACCTCAGATCGCCCGGATCGCGGCGACGCTTCTCTCCGATCAACCGTTGCCGCTCCGGCTCTGTTATTCGGCCAATGTCTTCCGCCATGAGGAGGAGCATGCCGGAAGGGAGCGCGAAATCCATCAGATCGGCGGGGAGTTGATCGGTCCCTCCGATGCTGAAGCCGATGCGGAAACGATCTCGCTTGCCATTGAGATTTTGCAGAAACTGGGGTTGAAGAAATTTAAGATTGCCCTTGGACAGATGGCATTCACCCGGGGGGTGCTTCAGCCGTTTGAATCATCGCCCGCCTCTTTTAAGCGAATCTTAGGGGCGGTTGCGAAGAAAGATGCATCCCATTTGGAAGCATTAATGAAGGAAGCGCAGGTCGGAGCCGGGGTCCAGAAACAGGTCCTTGCTCTGCTTGAGCTTTTTGGCGGCGAAGAGGTCTTCGATGCTGCAAAGCGGCTCTCGACGCGCCCCGCCTGCAAAGCGGCGCTTCGGAGACTTCATGAGGTTTATCTGATCTTAAAGCAGGCGGGGCATGAAGAATCGTTGTTGATTGATCTGAGCGAGGTCCGCGGCTTCGATTATTATACCGGAACGATTTTCGAGATTTTTGCCGACGGCATCGGCGCGGAGTTGGGGGGCGGGGGGCGGTATGACGCTCTGTTGGAAAAGTTCGGTACCCCCTCCTCCTCCACCGGTTTTGCGCTCCATCTCGAGCGGGTTCAGTGTGTGCTGGAGCAGGCATCGGGAAACGGCAACGATTATGCGTCGGCCGATTTTCTCATCCTCCATGCCGGCGACGCCTCCTCGGAGGCGATCGCGCTTTCCCGCCAACTTCGCCGGGAAGGCTATCGCGTGATCCGCCGAAACGGATTCCGCGGCGATGTCGAACCTTGTTTGGCCGATGCGCGCAAGCAAAAGGTCGCTAAGATTCTTCTCCTTCCGGGTGGACGTGACAAAACGATCCGCTCGATTGATGTTCAAACGGGACGACAGCAGCGCCAGGATGAGCCTGATCTTCTGGCGTGGCTGAAATCTTCCTAGTCAGATTTTTTGTTAACCTCTATTCCGAGTTGTCTTATGGCGATGAGTCCGACAGAAATTTCGATTCAAAAGCTTCCCCCTCAGAACCTGGAGGCGGAGCAGGCGGTGTTGGCCGCAATTCTCCTCGATCAACAGGCGATTAATAAGGTCGTTGAGATCCTCCGGTCGGACGATTTCTACAAAGAGAGTCACCGGAAGCTTTTCTCCGCGCTGCTCGAGCTAAATGAGTCGAATGAGGCGGTGGATATGATCACCTTAACCGAATATCTTCGCGTCAAAGGACAGCTTGAAGCGGTCGGCGGAGCGTCCTACCTTGCGGAAATCCTCAACAGCGTCGCCACCGCGGCCAATGTCCGGCTGCATGCCAAGATCATTCATGAGAAAGCGTTGCTTCGAAATTTGATCAGCATTGCAACCGACATCGTGACCGTCGGTTATGAATCGCAGGGACGGGTGGAAGATCTGCTGGACCATGCCGAGCGGAGCATCTTTGCCATCTCCGACAAAAAGATGCAGGGAACCTTCGTTCCGATGCGAGAACTGGTGAAAGCGGGGTTCGAAATCATCGAGAAACTGGCGGAGCAGCGGCTGACCGGTCTTCCAACCGGATTTAAAGATCTGGATAAAATGACTTCCGGCCTCCAGGCGGGTGACTTGGTCATTGTGGCCGGCCGGCCCTCCATGGGAAAGACGGCGTTTGCGTTAGGGATGGCACAAAATGTCGCGATTAAGAACCGCCAAACGGTCGGTGTCTTCAGCTTGGAGATGTCGAAAGAGCAATTGGTTCTCCGCATGCTTTGTTCTGAGGCGCGGGTCGATTCGCACAAGATCCGTTCCGGTTATCTCGGGCGGCCGGGCAATGACAATTGGCAGCAACTGATTCGGGCGGCAGGAAAATTGAGTGAATCGCCGATCTTCATCGATGATTCCGCGTCAATGTCCATTCTGGAGATGCGGGCGAAGGCGCGCCGGCTGAAAGCGGAACACAATCTGAGTTTGATCATCGTCGATTATCTTCAATTGATGCGGGGTCGGGAAGATGCCGACAATCGTCAGCAAGAAATTTCTGATATCTCACGCTCTCTGAAGGCCTTGGCCAAAGAGCTCCACGTTCCGGTGATCGCCCTTTCCCAGCTTTCTCGCGCCGTCGAATCACGGCCGGAAAAAAAGAAGCGGCCGATGCTTGCCGACCTGCGAGAGTCGGGCGCGATTGAGCAGGATGCGGATGTCGTCCTCTTTATCTATCGCGAAGAGGTGTACGATCCTTGTAAATGTCCGCGGGACGGAGAGTGCATCTGCGGACGAAGAGGATTGGCGGAGATCATCATCGGAAAACAGCGCAACGGTCCCATCGGCGATGTCCCGATGGCTTTTATAGACCGCTATACGCGATTCGAAGATCTGGCCGACGACCATCCCAAACGGCTTCCCGCCGGAATGGAACTATAAATCGATTTGACAAGGTCTTCAATTCCTCCTATAATTTGCTGAATACGCGATCATTTAGATAGGCAAAATTGGTACGCGTAAGAATTGCGCTCACGGCGCGTTCTTCAACACTTTCTAAAAAATATCAAGATAGGATTGCCCCGTTTTAATTAGGTGTGAAGGGCTCTTCGTTCTGGTTTCACCGCAATGCCTGCCCCTCATTTTGAGATCTTCCAATCATTTAACTGAGAGGTATTTTTATGTTTGGAATTGGGATGCCTGAGCTTCTGGTTCTGCTCGTTATCATTATGATCATTTTCGGCGCTGGAAAGTTACCCGAAATCGGATTGGGTCTCGGGAAGGCCATCCGGGGTTTTAAAAAAGGGATGTCCGAAGCAGAGGCCATTGATGTGACCCCAAAAGAAAAGGAAGAGGCTCAGAAGGCAGGGGCGGAAAAACATTGAGTGTCGGCGGAGTTGTTAATTAAGAGAGGTTCAATGTCCTATCTGTCTCTTCCTTTGAGGTCTGTCTCCAAAGTTCTGTTCATTCTTCTTCTTTGTTCGCAAGCTCTTTCTTGTGCTGTCCTGAAGAAGAACCATCTGTCTATTGATCCTTCAGCAGGAGAAGCTTCTCGTGAAGAAATTCCCCTGCCGGACGCCTACTATCATGCCGTGATTGGTCTTCAATTGGAGGATCAGGGAGAAGACCAACAGGCGTTGAAAGCCTATATGACGGCGCTCCGATATGACCCCAGCTCCGCTTTTCTGCTCACCCGGATCGCATCGCTCTACGGTCAGATGGAAGATCAGAAGCAAGCGACGGCTTATGCGGAGCGCGCCTTCCAGCTTCATCCGAAGGATCCTCGAGTCCTCAATCTGCTCGGAAATATTTATGTTGCGGCGGGGCAGTCTGAAAAGGGTTTGAAGGTCTTTCGGCAGCTCATTGAGATTGATCCGAAAAAGATAGAAGTCTACTATAGTTTGGCCGGAATTTATGCGGCGCAAGGGGACCTGACAAAGGCAGAAGAAATGATTCAAAAAGGGATCGATGTCGATCCTACCTCCGGATTGGGGTATTACTATCTCGGTCGAATTTCCGTTGAGAAGAAAGCACTTGATCGCGCATTGTCCTATTATCAGAAAGCGGTCTCTTTCCATCCTAATTTTGAACATGGGCATCTTGAAATTGCCCGCGTCTATGAACTTCAGAATAAACCGGAAGAAGCAGACAAGGTCTACCGCTTTATTCTACAAGAGGTCAATCCGAGAAGCCGAGAAGCGAGGGGCCGGCTGGTACAACTCCTCATCCAGCAGAAGGCGTATGATGAAGCCCTCGGTTTCTTGGACGAGCTGGGCAGGTTGGATCCGTCCAATCTCGACATCGCCTTGCAAGAGGCGCTGATCTGGGTTGAGAAAAAAGAATACGCTAAAGGGATCGAGAAAATTTCAACAGTCATTCAGGGAAGGCCGGAGGATATTCGCCTCAAGATCTATCTGGCGACACTTTATGAGGAAAACAAGGAATACGAAAAAGCGGTCTCCCTTTATCGCGAGACTCTGGAAAAAGATAACAAGTTGTATGATGTTCGAATCCGGCTGGGAGCGCTCTATTTTTATAAATTGAAACAGATCGACGAGGCGCTTGAGCAGGGAGAACGTGCGCTCCAGATCGACAGTCAGAAACCGGAAGCCTATCTTTTTAACGGGCTGGTTCTTTACGAATCAAACCGTTATGAGGAGGCCAGCCGGATTTTTTTGAAGGGAATTGAAAAAAATCCAAAGGCGGCAGATCTGCATTTCCATCTCGGCGCGACGTATGACAAATTGAACCGATTTGATGACGTTGTGAAAGAAATGGAAAAAACGATCGAGCTGGATTCTCGACATGCAAACGCACTCAATTATCTTGGATATACCTATGCCGAGAAAGGGGTCCATCTGAATGAGGCGATTGATCTTATCAATCGTGCCCTCATTATTCGACCCGATGACGGCTACTTTATCGACAGCCTCGGGTGGGCATACTATAAAAAGGGGAAGATGGAAGAAGCGCTACAGACGCTTCAGAAAGCGGTCTCGTTGGTCCCCGAAGATCCGGTCATTCATGAGCATCTCGGCGAGCTTTATCTTCGACAAAACCATCTCGACCTTGCCAAAGAGGCATGGACTCACTCATTAAAACTGGATCCGAAAAATGATAAGTTAATCACCCGCTTTAAGCAGGCCGGCTTTGGAGAACCGCTCGTTGAAGACCGCTCTCAAAAAAGATCTGATAGTCAGGAGATTTTTCCTGCTGAATCCTCTGTACAGAAAGATGTCCAGAAAGGATCTTTACACTAAGGGTGTAGGAATGTTGTTGCTTTAATGATCAGAATAATGCACGTTAATGATAGAATCAGCGGCTGCAGCACGACTTGATGTTAATCGATGATTAAATGCGTCAAACCCCGACGCGAAGGTAATTGGCATTTCAGGGACGAATCGCCAGTGATATTTAAACGACCGAACGAATTCAAAATCTTTCAGGTGGCGATCCCAAGAATTCCACTAATCAGCCCTTCTCCCATTCCTCTAAAGAATTTTTACAAAGATTCAGTCTCTGTTGACGAAAAGTGTCAGATCCGTATTCAAACAGTGACAATCCTTGGATGCGAATCTATCCCGGAAGGGAATACAGTCCTGTAAGTTATTGAAATAGTGAATTATTTCATTTTATTGCTGGGTTCGAATGGTGGCACATAACGTGCAATGTCCTTGTACGAACTCGCAATCTGAATTACTCAGGAGTAGATTCAGATTACATCAAAGGGAGGAAATCATGTTTAACAGAGCGAAGAACCAGAAGGGTTTCACACTGATTGAGCTGATGATCGTGGTTGCAATCGTTGGTATTCTTGCGGCGATTGCGATTCCGAACTTTCTCAATTATCAAGCCAAGTCGCAGCAGGCTGAGGCCAAGGCGAATTTAGGCGCGGTCTTTACCAGCATGGTCGCCTATTCCGCCTCGAATACGACCGGCTTTACCGGCGCCACATTACCGATCATCGGGTTCACGACATCGGGGTCGCCACGGTATACATATACACTCTCCGGTTTAGCCAATACCACGTTCACCGCCAAGGCAACAGGGACGGCGGGGCGTGTTATCGGTGACGTCTGGAAAATCGATCAGACCAAAACGCTGACCGATTCGAAGGCATCCTCATTTACTGCCTAAGAACCTCACCGGGGTGGATGGATCGAAAGGTCCATCCACCTCTTTTTATTCCGTTTCTATGACGCCAAAGAGGATCACCGACTCTTTCCCACCCCTTATCTTTTTTATTTCGTTCAGTACTTACCTCTTTACCGCCCTTCCTTCTACCTATTGGCGAGATACGCCTGAGTTCCAGACCATTGGGTTCTTGCTGGATATCGCCCATCCAGCCGGATCGCCCCTTTATGCCATGATGGCCAAACTTTTTACCTTTATTCCAATAGGAAGCATCGCTTTTAAAACCACATTGGTATCGGCCTTTTTCGGCGCAGCGGTGGCGACACTTATTTATTTAATCCTCTCTGTTTTGCTCCAACAGATATCAACCGAGGACACCGCCTTCGATTCATCCGATGGCATTCGATGGATCGCTTTTTTTGCTACACTTGTTTTTTCGTTTTCGAATGCGCTTTGGGAGAATTCAAACTCTACCGAAGTGTATGCCTTTCAAAATTTCTTTACCGCGCTTTTTATTTTGATCCTGCTCAAAACCGATCTGTTCTCCAAACAATCTGGACCCCAGAATGCGGGTGTATTTCAATTGTTCTTCACACTGTCGTTTCTATATGGCTTAAGTTTGGGCGCTCATGCTATTTTGATTCTTTATCTTCCCCTTTTACTTCTATTGGTTTATTTCGTTTGGCTGAGGCCTTTCTCCCAGGATATCTTTAAGACATACGCGCTCCTCTTTTTCTTTTTTTTGCTGGGGTTCTCAGTCTATCTTTATCTCCCAATTCGCTCTTCACGGAACCCTTTTTATAATTGGGGAGACCCGGAAACCCTTTCGAATTTTTTGATTCATATTACAGATCGCAAAGATGCGAGCTATCATTTCAGCCTTCCTGAACCGCTGCTCCCTCAGTTTTTGTTTTATTTAAAATTACTCATGGAAAATTTTTCGTTTCTGGGTATCTTGGTCGCTGGGATTGGATTGATCTATCTCGTAATAAAAAAAGAAATAAAATTGTTGGCGATGTTTGCTCTTTTTTATTTTCCTCCTTTTATCTTTTTTGTTCGTTATTGGCGGTGGAACTCAGCATTTATCCCGACCTTTCTGGTCGTTACGCTCCTCCTTGGAATCGGTATCCGGTTCATATGCAAGCAGTGTCTGATGTGGCAGAAAAGATATGCATTTAATCCCAATTACATTAAGGTGATCTGGGGATTGCTGGGAATTCAATTATGCTTTTTGATTTGGGGCCATTTTAAGGACAACGCCGACGAGAATTACTGGTTTACGAGAGATATTTACAGGACCATCTTAAATGGCGTTCCACACAATTCCATCATCTTCATGGTGAATACAGGTTTCGGACTGAGCTATCTGCAACAGATCGAGGGCTTTCGTCCCGACGTGACCCTGTTGAGTGTGGTCGATTTTATGCAGCCGCGGGTTTTCACGAAAGTTGAGCAGGCAAAATACCCTCATGTCGTGGTCCCGACCACAACCCGAGAGAAACTCGGACCCTCATTCATTAAAGCGAATATTAACGATCATCCAATTTATTGGGAGCCGAGTTTTAAATATAATAAGCTCGTCTTAGATCAGCTCGTTCCCGACGGATTCTTCTTCCGGATTTCTACATCCCCTGTCACCCTTGATGTAGAGACGAAGCAGCGTTCTTTAAATAAATTCAGAGAGCAGATCACCCGCAATACGGAATTCCACGACAGTGAAGAGAAAACCTTTTATTGGAATATTTTAAATGGCCGCGGGACGTATTATTTCGATCAGAAGAACTTTAAATTGGCACTCGGTTATTTTGAAATGGCCCGAATGCTGATTCCCGACGACATGTGGAGCCTGAAGATGCTCGGGGCGACGCACATCCAACTGGGTGAGCTTGAAGAGGCGGAAAAATTCTACCTCGAAGCCATGTCAGTGAACAAGCAAGACCATGAAGTGTATCGGGATTTGGGTCTGCTCTATTTTTATAAGGGAAAGCCGGAAGAAGCGGAGAAACTTTTGAAAAAAGCATCCGATATGGATCCGACCGATTTCCTGACCACCTTTTACTTTGGCGTGATGGAAGAAGAAAAAGGAGATATTAAGAAAGCACTATTTTACTTTGAGAAGGTTCTAGAAGGAAACCCCGATTTTGAAGATGCAAAGGATAAGGTGAACAGCCTTCAACAGCGGATGAACTCTTAGGAGAGCGGCCTTGATAGAGAATAAAAAGATCGGGGTGGTGGTTCCTGCCTTTAATGAAGAGAAGCTGATTGGGCGCGTCATCGAAACGATGCCTTCGTATGTCGATCGTATTCTCATCGTCGATGATCAGAGCCGGGATCAAACCGCGGATGTCGTTCGATCGTATGTTAAGAAGCACCCGGATCACGTTCTCCTCATTCAGCATGCACAAAACAAAGGGGTCGGAGGGGCGATCCTCACAGGCTATAAAGCGGCGCTCAAAGAAGAGATCGATGTCGTAGTCGTCATGGCGGGAGATGCTCAGATGGATCCAAACGACCTCGATCGCCTGATCGCTCCGGTCGTCCGCGGTGAGGTCGACTATGCCAAGGGGAACCGCCTTTTCAGAGGCGAGTCATGGGAGATGATTCCCCACTATCGTTATCTGGGAAATTCCGTTTTGTCGCTGCTGACAAAGTTCGCCTCCGGTTATTGGCATATCGCTGACTCCCAATGTGGCTACACCGCCATTTCAAAGCGGGCGCTCGCCCGGTTGAATTTCGATCGCATTTATCCAAGATATGGTTTCCCGAATGACTTGCTGATTGAATTGAATATTGCCGCCTTTAAAGTGGCCGACGTTTCAGTCCGACCGGTTTACAACATTGGAGAAATATCCGGAATCCGTCTAAAAAAGGTCATTCCGGTCATCTCCTGGCTTCTCTTCAAAGGTTTTTTCAGACGAATGGGACTGAAATATGTGATCAAGGATTTTCATCCACTGATCTTTTTTTATGCCCTCGGAATGGTTTTATTGCCGCTCGGCACGCTGATGGGATTTTATCTCGTGGCTTATCGAATTCTGGTCGGTCCCGTCGCAACGACGAGCGCTCTTTTTTCGGCCTTTCTCATCATTTCTGGATTACAATCTCTCTTTTTCGGTATGTGGTTCGATATGGACTACAACAAGCATCTTCGATAATGGGTCGTCTCAATTCCGAATATATCCGGCGGGGCCTCCAGATGCTGATTTCAAGCAAATGGTTTGACGCCCCCGGGCTGATCAATCTCAGGATGGGTGCCTATCGGATTTTTTTTGAGGTGGGACGTGAGAGTCTTATTGCGCGAAATGTCCTCTTCATCCGACCGCACGGATTTACAGGCGGCTTTCTTACATTGGGAGAACGGGTCGCCATCAATCATGATGTGGAGATTGACTATTCGGGCGGCATTGAAATCGAAGACGACGTCTGGGTTTCGCAGTTTGTTCTCATTGATACCCACAAGCATGTCGTCAAAACGCGCCGCCTCAAGAAGGATCAAGAGGTCCGGCTGAGTACGTTGAAGATTTGCCGAGACGCGTGGGTGGGGGCTTTCGCGTCGATCCTACCCGGGGTCACCCGAATCGGAGAAGGGGCGGTCGTGGGGGCTGGCTCGGTCGTCACCAAGGATGTGCCGGACTTTGCCATTGTTGCAGGGGCTCCCGCCAAGATCATCGGAGAGAGGAAAAAAGAGTCTGATGAGTGACCCTTGGATGCTGACATTAAAAAGCGGCATGACCGCGGGAAAGAGGAAGTGGTTTTGGGTTAAGGCTGCAGTGGTCTCGCTGATCCTTTTTTATCTCGGAAGGAAGTTTGCCGAGGGATGGAGTGTTCCGCAGGCAAGCCTGCGCGACATCAATGTTGCTGATTTTATCTTCTCCATCCTTATTCTTTCTCTTGCATTGGCCCTCCTTCCGCTCGCTTCTAAGATGACGGCTGAAATCTTAAATCGAAAAATCTCTTTTTCAAAGAGCTATCAGGCCTATTTCTATTCCCAGTTAGGGAAGTATGTCCCAGGGGGAGTCTGGTCTTATGTCGGACGGGTTTATCTGTTGAACCAACAAGGGGTTGAGAAGCAGATCGCTCTGTTAATTACCCTCTTGGAGGTGTTTTTTCTCAGCCTCAGCGGAGTGGTCTGCTTTTTACTCTCCGCGTTCTTCTGGAAGACGATTCCGCATTTCATCATTGGTCTTCTCTGGGTCGGCCTCGTGATTGTCCTCTCGCTTCTTTTTTCGCCATTTGTATTACGAAAAATTGGAAGCTATGTCGGTGGGACGGTGGATCTCACCGATTTCAGAAATAAATCGAAGGAGGTCTCTCTTCTCCTTTTGGTCTATACTTGCTTCTGGGGAATGGTGGGGATTGCCTTTTATCAAATGATCGAGGCGGTCATTCCGATTCCTTTTAAAATGGTCTTGGTTTTATGGGGACTCTATCCATTGGCCTGGATCGTCGCCAGCTTCGTTTTTTTTATACCGGCTGGTATCGGCGTTCGAGAAGGAGCGTTGGTTTATCTTCTCAACTTTTATCTGCCGCCGCATCAATCGATAGGGATCTCGCTGGTTTCACGGATTTGGTGGATTTTGGCTGAACTATTTTGTTCGGTGCTGGTTTTGACATGGGGACTCTTTCACCGGGAAAAGAACTGAAACAACGCGTATTCACGATCATCACACTGGCCGCTCTCTTAACTGCTCTCTGGGGCGTTCAAAAGGAACTCCATGCCTATAAGACGGTCGAAATCGAGTCGTTGATCTATCTTCCCTCCGGAAAATATCTGAGACCGCTCGCCTTGGGATATGACCAAGTTGCCGCCGATATTCTTTGGATGAAAGCCGTTTCTTATTTCGGCGGCCATTATCTGACCGATAAGCAGTATCCCTGGCTCTACCATATTTTGACCCTCATCATCGACCTAGATCCCCGCTTCGATTTTCCTTATTATTTTGGAGGGGTGGTTCTGTCGTTGGAAGCATCCCAGGTGGACCAAGCCAATCAGATCCTGGAGAGGGGGATGGAGGCCTATCCTCAACGCTGGGAATTTCCTTTCTACGTCGGGTTCAATTATTTCTATCATAAACAGGATGCATCGAAGGCGATCCCTTACCTCGAAAGAGCCTCTTCTCTTCCCAAATCACCCCCTTACCTCAAGGTATTGGTCGCCCATCTGAGTTCCAAATCGGGGCAAAAGGAAGCGGCGCTTAACTTTTATCGAGAAGCGTATCAACATACGAGCGATGGGATGATCCGGCAAAAGATAAAAGAAAAGATCGATCGTGTTTTGTCGGGCGAGGAAAAATATGGCACTGGCGATACAGACACAACATCTCACTAAAAGCTTTCGGACCGGTTTTTGGTTAAAAGAGACGCTTTCCCTCTCCGATCTGAATCTAGAGGTTGAGGAGGGAAGAATATTCGGATTTCTCGGCCATAATGGCGCCGGGAAAACGACGACCATTAAACTGTTGATCGGGGTCCTTTACCCCACTTCAGGCGACGCGCTGATTTTCGGTAAGTCAATTTCTGAGATTGCCGTGAAAAGGGAAATCGGGTTTCTTCCTGAAAGTCCTTACTTCTATGACTATCTGACCGGTTTCGAATTTCTCGATTTTTGCGGACAGCTCTTTGGAATGGGCCAGAAAGAGCGGTCCAGACGAATCACGGCACTTTTTGAGCTGGTACATTTGCAAGGGGCGGAGAAAGAGCAGCTTCGAAAATATTCGAAGGGGATGCTTCAGAGAATCGGGTTGGCGCAAGCGCTGATCAACGACCCGAAATTGGTTATTTTGGACGAGCCGATGTCGGGGCTCGATCCGATTGGCCGGAAGGACGTTCGTGATATTATTGTTCGATTGAGGGAAGAAGGGAAGACTGTTTTCTTCAGCACCCATGTCCTCTCCGATGCGGAGATGATCTGCGACGAAGTCGGCATTATCATTAAAGGCCGACTTCGAAACAAGGGGAAGCTGGAAGAGATGCTCAATCCCAAGCTGAGGTCGATTGAGGTCTGCCTCACCGGCCTCTCTCGGGAAAAAGAAACTTCGTTGAAAGCCTTTTCAGAACGGCTCACGATCCGCGGTCAAGAGCTCTATCTGACGCTGGATAATCAAGAGACCCTCGCAAAGCTGATCCATTGGACTGAGCAGCAGGGGGGGGAAATCGTTTCGATCGTGCCGAGAAAGGAGAGTTTGGAAGACATCTTTATGGAAGAGATGAAGGGAGCGCGTCAATGAGAGTCTTGTGGGCGATTGCCCGGAATACTTTCAAAGAAGCGGTTCGCAATAAAATTCTGTACAGTCTGATCTTTTTTGCGCTCGTAATGATGGGGCTGTCGCTCGTTCTCGATCAGGTGACCATCGGCCAGCGAAGTAAAATCATTAAAGACTTCGGACTCGCCAGCATTAATATTTTTGGTGTCTTGATTGCCATCGTCGTAGGAATCAGCCTCGTCTATAAGGAGATCGACAAGCGGACGATTTATCCGATTTTGGCGAAGCCGGTGCGCCGCAGCCAATTCCTAATCGGAAAATATTTCGGAATCGTGTTGACGTTGGCCGTTGAGGTGATGGTGATGTCATTTTTTTTATTCTTCCTGTTGGGAATATATGCAGCGGGGAGCGGCCCCGTTTTTGATGTCGGCCTGTTCGAAGCGATTGCCTTTATTTTTATGGAGCTGGCCGTGGTCGCCGCCGCCGCGATTCTTTTCTCCTCCTTCTCGACGCCATTCCTGAGCGGGATGTTTACGCTGGCCATCTACATCATCGGTCATTTGACGGCGGACCTCAAAAGACTGGGGGCGCTTTCCGGAAATCTTCTGTTAGAACGGCTGACCGCGCTCATGTACTATCTCCTTCCCGACCTGGAGAATTTTAATATCAAGGGCGAGGTGGTTTACGGCCTGCCGCTGGAAAGCGGGAAGATCTTTTTAGGATCTCTTTATGCGCTGGTTTATATTTCGCTTTTGCTGTTTTTATCGTCTGTCATCTTTCAAACGCGGGATTTTAAGTAAATGATGAAAAGCGAACTTATCAGAAAACTCGGCTGGGGTCTCTGCTTCGTCGTTCTCTTCTTCTTTTTGATATATTTAAAGGTATTCTTTTCGTCAAGAAGCGAATTCAAAAATGCGGAAACCGCTCTGGCAAAAGGCGATTACCGGGAGGCGATCGCGCATTATGAGCGGTCGATGCTTTGGTACCTTCCGGCCGGCGGTTATGTGGAGTCGTCGGCAGAGGGTCTTTGGAAAATGGGGGAGAGCTTAGAGAAGGAAGATCCAACCCTTGCGCTGGATGCCTATCGATCGCTCCGAACGGCGCTTTATGCAACCCGCAGTTTTTACACGCCGGGAAAAGCATGGATCGATCGATCGGATCAAAAGATCGTGTTGCTCATGGCGCAAGAGCCTCCCTATTCGGATGCGGAAAAAAAGAAGACGGTCGAACAGCGGGCGGCGGAGGCATTAGCGATTCAAAAGGTCCCGCAGAAACCGGACCCGGGATGGTCGATCGTTCTGGAGGTTGGATTCTGGGGGTGGGTTGCCGGTGTTCTTCTGTTCATTTGGGTCGGGTTTAACGTGAAGAGGCAGGTAATCTTAAAACGCGGAATTTTCGTGGGAGCGCTGATCCTTTTTTTCTACACGCTCTGGATCATCGGGATGATGAAGGCGTAAAGATGACACTCTTATATTTAGTCATGATTTCTTTCGGCGTCGTCGGCATCGGGCTGAGTTGGTGGGGACAGGGTGCGCTCAAGCGACCTTACGACACCGTCAGCGCGTTCTGCCTTTCTCTAAGTTTAATCATCGCATTGATGGGGGCGCTGCTCTTCTGTGTTCCCCACTTTTTTGATTAAGGTCCGATAAGGAGGAGAGCAATGAAACAAGAGAACGAGGGCCGCTCCAAGAACATCGCATTAATCGGAAGCGGATATTGGGGTAAGAATCTCCTGAGAAATTTTGACGATCTCGGTGTGCTCCGGACAGTTTGCGAGAGCGATCCGACCCGCCTCTCGGTCATCCAAGAAGCCTATCCCGATTTGACGTTCACCCCGGCGTTTTCCGAGGTCTTGGAAGACAAGGAGATCGATGCGGTCGTGATTGCAGCGCCGGCATCGCTCCATTTCGATTTGGCAAAACGGGCGCTCGAAGCGGGAAAGGATGTCTTTGTCGAGAAGCCGCTCGCCCTCGATGCCAAAGAGGGGCGTCACCTGGTCGATTTGGCCGAGAAAAAAAGGCGGATCTTGATGGTCGGCCACCTTCTGCAATACCATCCGGCCGTTCTGAAGCTCAGGGAGCTGATCGACAACGGGGAGCTTGGAAAGATCGATTATATCTACTCCACCCGCCTGAATCTCGGAAAGATTCGAAGAGAGGAGAATATCCTCTGGAGCTTCGCCCCGCATGATATCTCCGTGATTCTGATGCTCCTCGGCGAGCTGCCGAAAGAGGTCTCGACCCACGGAGGAAACTACCTCCATCCGACGATCGCCGATGTAACGTTTACAAATTTCTCTTTCGCGAGCGGGGTTCGGGCGCATCTCTTCGTCAGCTGGCTGCATCCTTACAAAGAGCAGAAGATGGTGATTGTCGGGGAGAAGAAGATGGCTGTGTTTGATGATGTCTCACCCGACCGGAAACTCCTTCTCTTTCCCCATAAGATAGAATGGATCAATCGGGAGCCGGTCCCCTCGCGTGGAAGCGGAGAGATCGTGTCTTTTACCATGAAGGAGCCGCTTCACGAAGAATGCCTCCATTTTCTCGAGTGTCTCTCGAACCGGAAGCGCCCGAAAACGGATGGAGCCGAGGGGCTGCGCGTTTTGGAGGTGCTGCAGGCCTGCCAAGATTCTCTTCAGCAACAGGGGAGAGCGGTCCGCGTCGGCAATCTATCGAACGAGGCTTCGCCGCAAGAGAGGTTCTACGTCGATCCGACCAGTCGGGTCGATGAGGGGGCGGTCGTCGGAGAAGGAACGAAGATATGGCATTTCTCTCACATCATGAAAGGAAGTGAAATCGGCCGCCACTGCAACATCGGCCAAAATGTCGTCATCTCGCCTCAAGTCAAGATCGGAAACGGCGTGAAGATTCAGAACAATGTGTCGATCTACACCGGCGTGATGCTGGAAGACGATGTCTTTTGCGGTCCGAGCATGGTCTTCACCAATGTGATCAATCCGCGGAGTGCGGTTTCTCGAAAAGAAGAATTCAAGCAAACGTTGGTGAAGCAGGGGGCCAGTATCGGGGCGAACGCAACCATCGTCTGCGGAAGGACGATCGGCCGTTATGCCTTCGTCGGCGCCGGCGCCGTTGTCACAAAGGATATACCCGATTTCGCGTTGGTCTATGGAAACCCGGCTGCTCAGCACGGCTGGGTCTGCCGATGCGGGGTGAAACTTGCCTTCAAAGGATCGAAAGCGACCTGCTCCGCCTGCGGCACCCTCTATAAAAAAGAGAAGGGAGGTTGCCAGATCCTCCCCCCCTCATCCTCATCAAACCTACCTAAAACCACTCCTAGAAACCGACATTGATCCGAAGTGAGTAAAGAGGGATCTTCGAGAAGTCGGCTTCGGCAACGAAGTTGACGATCAGAAGTGAGATCTTGACCCCGACGAATCCTTTTGTTAAATTAAGGTTTTCCTGACCCAGGGCAGGCGCGGCCGCTTTGTCTTTGCTTTTGACCCACACTTCGCCGATTCCCGCGTAGGGGGTGACAAATGCAATCCCCTTGCTGACTGAGAGATCGGCACCGATCGTCTGTAAGTCCAAGTCGCCGACGCCAAGGAGTTTTGTATAAGAGCCCCGGATGGCGACCGCCGGGTAGAGGGCATTGCCCGGCACAAACGCCCACTTGAGTTCTCCTCCCGCCATCGAGATATTGGATTGGGGGACTTTTGAATAAACCGCTCCGATATCAAATCCAAACGGGAGTCCCTTTTGAACATGGAGCTTCGGGAGAATCATTTGGCCGGGAGGATCCGTCGTGACTCTTCTCCAGAAGGAGCGATCTTCATGGATATCGGCCGCCGTCACCTCGACCCCGATATCGAACCCAAGGATTCCCAGTGGTTGAGCCGGGCTCAGAGGAAGATAACTCAGCGCCAGCCCCGCTTCCTCGCTAAGGCTTTTGAATTCACTTTGGCTGAGGGTGGTGCCGGCGAGATGAAGATCGAAATCGGCGGCATGGGCCGGTGTCGTTAGATAAAGGATGCTTACAACAAAGAGACCGACAGGGATCCAGAGGTCGGCTCTGAATACTCTCAGCATGAATGCCTCCCGTTCAGGTTAGAGTTTGGTTTGGACCGGTTTTTGTGAAATTTTTTCTTTTCCCACTTGACAATTGGCTCGCTCAAAACTATAATTAATCGTTTATCTGGCAAGTTTAGCCTCTTTTCCCCTTCTGTCCGGGACAAAATTTTATCTGAAATTCAATAAGAAAACACGGGAGCTTATAGCACAATCTTTTCTTCGTTGCAAAGTATATTGCTGGCGTAGCTCAGTCGGTAGAGCAGCTGACTTGTAATCAGCAGGTCGGGGGTTCAATTCCCTTCGCCAGCTCCATGTGGAACGGCCATCTTCGTCCTGCAGGAGATTATAGAAAGCGAGACCTTCGCTGGGGAGGTACCCGAGTGGACAAAGGGAACAGACTGTAAATCTGTCGCTTTCGGGCTTCGGAGGTTCGAATCCTCCCCTCCCCACTCCCTCAATAATGAAGGGGAGAGACCCCCTTGGGGCGGTCTGGGTTTTTGGTTCAGTAAAGCATTATGGTCGCATCGTGCGGGAATAGCTCAGCGGTAGAGCGCTAGCCTTCCAAGCTAGGGGTCGCGGGTTCAAATCCCGTTTCCCGCTCCAAATAAATAAGAAACACCATTTTAGCAACAAACGAATAATGAGATCGCTCTAGTGACCGAGCGCTCTTAGCTTCATGTGAGAGCGTGAGTTAAGCCCTTGTAGCTCAGTTGGCAGAGCACATCCTTGGTAAGGATGAGGTCACCGGTTCGATCCCGGTCGAGGGCTCCAGATTATGATTGATCAGGCTTCCGAGTAGGTCGGACTCCCTGGGCACATCGGCCAGATGGAGAACGAAGATGCAGGGAAGCGGCACTTTGGAGGGATAGATGGCGAAGGCGAAATTTGAGCGGACGAAGCCGCATGTGAACATTGGGACGATTGGGCATGTGGACCATGGGAAGACGACGTTGACCTCTGCGATCACGAAAGTGT
>JACQEZ010000017.1 GCA_016200325.1 Candidatus Manganitrophaceae bacterium | reverse complement strand
TTGCCGCGCAGTCGCTTACGATCTTTTTGTTGATTCAGAAGATTACTGGCTCTAGATTTATCTCCTCGGTGGCACGCTGAGTCGGAGAGAAAGGGCCCCACTGGGGGATGGGTGGAGCGAGGACGCAGTGCGCCACCGCTATAAATGAATCGTTCCATCGACCTTTACAGGGCGCCTGTCTGAGGCGCAGTCCGCACTGCTCTTGTGCGGTCGCGCCGAGTTCGGCCGTGGGGGGGAGCAGGGGGGGAAGCCCCACCGCTGCACGGGGAAGCCGAAGGGGGCCGGGCAGTCGGCCCCCACGGTGGGGGGTGGGGTAAAACCCCACGAACTTAAGGCAGGGGGTGTGGGGCAAAGCCCCATTCCACTTTCTCTTGATTTCTAATTATTCATCATTTTCCGATTGATCAATCGTGTCCTATTTCCTCCCAACATGAATCGCCACAATTCCACCGGTCAAATTTTCATAAGCCACCTCAATCAATCCGGCAGCCTCCATTCTTTTCTTTAACCCTCCTTGGTCCGGAAATTTTCGAATGGAGTCGGGAAGGTAGGTGTAGACGCCGGTGGGGTCTTTGGAGACCCACGTCCCGATTTTGGGAAGGAGGATGAAGGAGTAGAAGTCGTAGAGCTTGCGGAGGGTTGGGGTGGTGGGACGGGAGAATTCGAGGCAGGCGAATTTGCCGCCCGGCTTTAAGATACGATAGATCTCGCGGAGCGCCTGGTCCAAATCGGTGACATTGCGCATGCAGAAGCCGGTGATGACGGCGTCGACCGAATCATCGGGGAGTGGGAGGCGCTCGGCGTTGCCGAGGGCGCAGATCGCTTGGTCGATTCGGCGGACGGCGAGCTTTCGCCGTCCGATCCGGAGCATCGGCTCGTTGAGGTCAAGGGCGACGACCCGGCCCTTTCCTCCGACCGCGCCGGCGGCAAGCACCGAGAGATCGGCCGTTCCGGCGCCGATGTCGGCGACGCTCTCGCCGGGCCGAAGTTGAACCGCTTCGATCGTCCGGACCTTCCAGCGGTGGTGGAGGCCGAAGGAGAGAAGGGTGTTGTTCAGATCGTAGAAGCGGGCGATCGAGGAGAACATCTTCTGGACGGCCCGTTCTTTTTCGGAGGGAGGGGGCGGGGCGTAGGCTACCACGTGATGACCCGGTCGTGCTCGGCGATCAGCCGGGCGATCTCGGCATAGTCGACCGCCGGGTGGGGCGAGGCAATCCCGCGCGCCGTCAGATCTTCCCGGCAGGCGTAGGTCTCCGAAGGAAACGGCCCTTTGGCGAAGACGCCGTCTTGGATTAAAAGAACGGCGGCCTGCCGATCTTGCGCGATCGCCTCCTGCGCCAGCGGATCGTTTGTCTTTCGGACGATATGGAGCGTCTTCATCGAAAGGGGATCACCACCTCCGCCTCGGAGATCAGATTGAGCGCTTCTGGGTGCGAGAGCCGCTTCGTCCCGTCGGGAACCGTTTCGATCCCCCGGTCGGCGAGCGCCTCCGCCTCGGCATAGAGCTGAACGCGGACTCTCGGGAAGTATTCCAGATAGGTTTCAATCGACGGCTGTCCGACCGCCTCGGCTTTCAACGGCAGCAGGCTCCAGACCCCGTCTCCCATCAGCAGAATCGAGACTTCATTTTCGGAGAGAATCAGCCCCATCGTCATTCGGAATGCCTCGCTGGTTCGGAGGGTGTTGAATGGGCTCTCTTGAACGATGACCAATACGCGCTTCACATCACGCTCCGAACGAGAGAAAGCGGTCCGACCGGGCGACGATTCGAGAGAGCGCATGTTGCGAGAGCCAGCCGATGCCGGGGATCGCATCGGCCTCGAAGATCCCCCGCCCTTCGGCCGACTGGGTGCAAAGCGAGACGGTTAAGCCTTCCTTTATTAATTTTTCGAGCTGGGCGGCGGGGCTTTTCGGCGATTCGATTCGAACAAGATTATAAATGCCGTCATCCATCAAAAAAAGCGACACCTGATGTCCGGCGGTGAGGAGCGCTTCGATTAGTCGGAAAACGGTGTGGCTGTTTTGATGCTCGGGGCTTGTGGTGAGCAAAAAACCGATCGTCAGTTGTGTGGGGGGAGTGTTGGTTTCCATGGGAGTAAAAAGGGTTTTATCATAGCGGGGGGGGGTTGTCAACGAAAGGCGTCGGGGCGTGGCCCCGGACCCCGGGTACTGCCTGGAGTCGTGGGGTTTCCCCCCACACCCCACCGCGGGGGTTGCTTGCCCAACCCCCTTCGGATTCCCAAGGGACACCAGGGGGCAGACCCCCTGGACCCCACGGTCACAACTTGCACCACGCGCGGGAGGGCACCGCGGATGGTGCTTCGACAAGGTGACCTGATTTGGAAGGGAGTATGAGACGTCTGATTTGGAACGCGCAAGATGGCGGGCACAGCACGCCCTGGACGCGCACTGTCTTACGTTCTTAGTTCTCCATCAAACTAGAAAGAGATGAAGCGTGATGAGGCCTGCGGCCTCGAGGCCCCTGCGTACTCTAATCAAACGTAGCATCGACCCAATCAGGTCGAGCCGCAGCAGTCCGCGCTGATCTTGCGCGGTCGCGTGGCATTCGACCGTGGGGCGCAGGGGCTTGCCCCCGCTGCACGGGGAAGCCGAAGGGGGCTGGGCACGCAGCCCCCGCGGTGGGGCGCGGGGCAAAGCCCTGCTCCATCATCTCTTATGCCCAATATTAATGGATCGCCCCTTGACACAACGCACCCAAAATCCTTTAATGGCGGAAAGCCTTCCCTCGGAGAAATTCCAATGAAGCCACTTCGATATCTCTTCCTGCTTGCCTTGATCTTTGTCCCCGCCCCCCTCCACGCCGCGCTCCACCATGAGATCAAAATCGCCCTGACGCCGGAGAAGGGGCGAATCGAGGTGACCGACACGATCACCCTTCCCGAGGCCGACCCCCAGCTTTCCTTCCTTCTGCACGCGGGACTCGCACCGACCTCCCCGACGCCGGGGATCAAGCTCACACGCAAAAAGAAGCCGTCCAAATCGATGGTCGGCCTCGATCCGGAGGGGAGCGGCCTTCAGATTCCGATCGAGGAGTACCGCGTCACCCTCCCTGCGGGGGAGCGGAGGCTTATTCTAAAATACCAGGGAGCGATCGACCACCCCAAAGAAGGGGGGGAGGCGTATGGCCGCAGCTTCGATGAGACGCCCGGTGCCCTCTCTCCGGAGGGGGTCTTCTTGGCCTCGGCCAGTCTTTGGTATCCCTGGTTCAATAACGATTTAATCACCTTCACGGTCGACGCCCGGATGCCGAAGGGGTGGGAGCTGATCAGCCAGGGAAAGCGGATGAAGCATCTCCAGAAGGAAAGCGGCGCGGAGATCCGATGGGAGTCGCGCGAGCCGCAGGAGGAGATCTATCTGGTCGGCGGGCCGGCGACCGAGTACCGCCATCCGGCCGGCGGGGTGGAGGCGCTCGCCTTTCTTCGGAAACCCGATCCGGCGCTGGCGGAGAAATACCTTGGGGTGACCGGGCAATATATCGACCTGTACCAACAGCTGATCGGACCGTATCCGTATAAAAAATTTGCCTTGGTCGAGAACTTCTGGGAGACCGGCTACGGGATGCCGTCGTTTACGCTGCTCGGATCGCAGGTGATCCGCCTGCCGTTCATCCTCCACTCTTCTTATCCCCACGAAATCCTCCACAACTGGTGGGGGAATGGGGTCTATGTCGATTTTCCGACCGGCAATTGGAGCGAGGGGCTGACGGCCTATCTTGCCGATCATCTGATTTCGGAGCAGCGGGGCGGCGGGCCGCAGGCGCGGCGGGCGTCGCTTCAAAAGTATGCCGATTACGTGGCAGAGGCGACCGACTTTCCGCTCACCGCCTTCCGCGGCCGCCACAGCGCCGCCACCGAAGCGGTCGGCTACGGCAAGACGTTGATGTTCTTCCACATGCTCCGGCAGCAGCTGGGAGATGCGCTCTTCATCAAAAGCCTTCAGGCGTTTTATCGCGAGAACCGGTTCAAACGGGCCGGTTTCGCCGATCTCCAGCGGGCCTTCTCCGCCGTCGCCGGACGCGACCTCCAGGCTGAATTCGACCAGTGGGTCACCCGGCCCGGCGCGCCGGTCGTTCAGCTCTCCGAGACGACGGTGAAACAGGAGGAAGAGAAATATCTCCTCACCGCGACCTTGGAGCAGACCCAAGCGGGTCCGGCCTATCAGCTGCGCGTCCCGGTCGCCGTGACGGTGGCGGGGCGGGACGCGGCGTATCAGATGACGGTCGAAATGAAGTCGAAGGAGCGGACCTTCACCCTCTCCCTTCCGGCCCGGCCCCTTCGGATCGATGTCGATCCGGAGTTCGATCTCTTCCGACGGCTCGATCGAAACGAGATCCCAGCCGCCCTCTCGCTCGCATTCGGGGCGGAGAAGGGATTGATCCTCCTCCCCGCCGCGGAATCGGCGGATTCGAAAGAGCTGCTCGACGGATATCGACAGCTCGCGGAGGAGTGGAAGAAGACGCAGTCGATGGCGCTGGAGATCAAACTCGACAGCGAGGTCGCTACCCTTCCTTCCGATCGGGCGGTCTGGCTCTTCGGCTGGAACAATCGGTTTAAGATAAACATGGTCGGTGCCTTGGCCGACTACCACCTGGAAATCGGCGGCGTTCAGCCGAAGGAGGGGGCCGGCCTCCAAGAAACGGTCTTAAAGGTCAACAACGTCACGATCCCGATTCCGAATCACTCCCTCGTCTTCACGACGCGGCATCCGGACAATCCGGCCCGCTCGCTCACCTGGATCACCACCGACCGCGCCGCGGCGCTCCCCGGATTGGCGCGGAAGCTGCCGCACTACGGTCCCTACAGCTATCTTGCGTTCGAGGGAGACGAGCCGACCAACGTCGTGAAAGGGCAGTGGCCGGTCCGCGACTCGCCGATGACCCGCTTGCTCCTCAATGAGAAGGGGGAGAAGGGGACCCCTGCGACGGTCGAGCGCGGCAAGCTCGCCGCGCGGCATGCCTTGGCAGAACTTCCTGCGACTTTTTCCGATGCCCGGATGATGGAGGAGATCCGCTTTCTCTCCGCCGAGGGATTACAGGGGCGCGGGTTCGGGACGCCGGCGCTCGATCGGGCGGCGGACTATCTCGCAACGAAGTTCCGTGAAGCGGGACTGCAGCCGGGCGGGGAGGAGGGGAGTTATTTCCAGCGCTGGAAAGAGCGGGGAGGGGAGCCGGAAGGGGAGGCGACGTTGAAGAATGTGATCGGCGTGCTCCCGGGGCGAAAGCCGGAGTGGGCCGGTCAGAGTATCGTCGTCGGGGCGCACTACGATCACCTCGGTCAGGGCTGGCCCGACGTCCGCCAAGAAAACAGAGGAAAGATCCACCCCGGCGCCGACGACAATGCGAGCGGGGTGGCGGTCTTACTGGAGCTGGCGCGGAGCTTGGCGAAAGAAGGACCGCCGGAGCGGACGGTCATTTTCGTCGCCTTCTCCGGCGAGGAAGCGGGCCGCCGCGGGTCGAAATATTTCGTCGCCCATTCAAAAGACTTTCCCCTCGAGAAGATGATCGGGATGCTCAATCTCGACACGGTCGGGCGGCTCGGTGCGAACAAGCTGATCGTCTTCGGCACCGGCTCGGCCGAGGAATGGGTCCACCTTTTTAATGGCGCCGGTTTCGTGACCGGCGTGCCGATCCAACCGGCGCCGAAAGACCTCGGGGCGAGCGACCAGGTCAGCTTCGCCGAGGCCGGCGTCCCCGCCATCCAGCTCCACAGCGGTCCGAATGTCGACTATCACCGTCCTTCCGACACCGCCGACAAGATCGACCGGGAAGGGTTGATCAAGGTCGCGTCGGTGCTGAAGGAGGCGACCGTCTATCTGACCTCCCGGCCGGGCCCGCTGACCTCCCTTCTCCCGCAGCGCCGTCTCGGCGAAGCGCCGCCGGTTCCCGGAAGAAAGGTCAGCCTCGGAACCCTTCCCGATTTTGGATATCAAGGAGAAGGGGTCCAGCTCGAAGGGGTGATCGCCGGATCGCCCGCCGACCAGGCGGGGCTGCGGAAAGGGGATCGGATCGTCCGGATCGGCACGACGCAGATCCATGACCTCCGCGCCCTCTCCGAACTGCTCAAGACCCTCCACCCGGGCGATCGGATCTCCCTCCTTTTTATCCGCGACGGAAAAGAGCAGACGGCCGAAGCGGTGGTGAAGGAGCGGTAGGCCGATTGCGGAAGGCGGATTTCGGATTGCGGAAGACGGAAGAGGAGAACAATCAGCGGTGCCTGGCACAAAAATAAAAAGGGGCCCCGAAATCGGAGCCCCTTCCTATCGCCTCTAAAAAAGCTTAATGTTTCGCCGCCGCCACCGCAGCAGCCACCGCCACCGTAAAAAGTCCTTCGTCTTCTTGCGAAAGTTTAAACTTCGTCCCCGCCGGAGCAAACTCGCCGAGATCGCCTGCAAAAAGATCCTCAATCATCTTCTTCACGAAGTCTTTCCCCATCTGGGCCGCCCCCATTCCGAGTCCCTGCGCCTTCGCCTGCTGGACATTCCCGAACTCCAACTCCTTGCTCCCGCCGAATTCAGCGGGAAGGGTGAAACCGTCGAAAACGATCCGGGCGCTGTTTAACGGCTCAATCATTCCGATCAAGGTTTTGGCCACCTGATCCATCGGCAGAATCTGCGCCGGCTTGATGTTCGCCGCCTGCGGGAACTCGCGAAGGGTCTCGTGCAATTTCACCTTGGCATCGTTCATCATCAACATCGGCTCGATCTCTAAAAGTTTTTTGCAGATGTCGCCATCGCCCGGCAGCTTCTTGGCCGATTCGATCACCTTGATATGCATCATCGGGAGGTCAAACCGCTCCAGCACCGGCCGTTTGCTCTTTTCGTCCACACGGAGCCAGCGGAGCAGGCGGGCCTTCAGGCTCGGGATTTCGGAGAAGAGCTTGTCGGCGAGCTTCGCCTGAACGTCGGCGTGGAGCCCCTTTCCTTCCAGAAGCTTCTCCATCTCCGCCTCCACCTCTTGATCCGGAACGAAGCCGGAGATGGCATCGATGGTCGTCTTCTGCGCTTCAAGCCGCAGGCCGGTAAAGTTCACCTTTACCATCCGGATCAGCTCGGCGCGGGTCTCCGGGGTCTTGAAGGTCCCGATGAGACCGACGACATTCTGCTTTTGCAGCTCGTCCTGAACGCGGTGCATCAATTCGAAGAGCTTGGCGAGCCGGGCCGCATCGGCCGGCAGATTCCGGAGCCCCTCTCTCGCATGATCCTTGTCGAGGGCGGTGGTCGACGGCAGCCGGAGCTGATACAGATTGAAGAGCGCCTCCCACACCTCGCTTTCAAGCGGGATCGTTTTCTTCTCCTTCCGGGCGACCTTTGCCCGAGAGGCCAGGGCGATCGCCGCCTCTTTGCGGATATTCTCGCTCCGATTCGTCAACGCGTTGATGAGAACGCGGATCATCGGCTCGGTGCTCGGATATCCGATCGACGGTCCCTCTTTCGGCAGCGTTTGGATGAAGGCCCTCATGATGTGAATCGCCGTGTCGTCTTCCTTCACCGTCTCGGCGTTGGTCAAGAGCGTCTCGAGCCCCGCTGGAGGATATTTCCCCTGGGTATACTGGGCGAAATGTAAAAGCGCTTCCTCGCCCCCTTTGGGGAGCATCTCAATCAAAAGCGAGGTGATCTCCTCGGTCGCGCTGAAATAGCTCAGCGTCTTATAAAGCTCCATCCAGACCGGGTTGTGACCGTCCCCCTCGGCCCGAAGGCGCGCGATCAACGTCTCCCGCAGCTTCGCTTCGAAGAGAGGCCGGTCATCCTTCCGCTTCTCCGTCACCAGCTGAACCAGAAGGTTTCTCAGGAGAATGGCCGTCTCCAAGCGGATCTCTTTTTTAGGAACGGAGAGAAGAGAGGCGATCGAGCCGATCGTCTCCGGGTTAAACGGAAGGCGTTTGAGCAGCCGCATTTCGAGCTTCTGGATCCACTCGACCGGCTCCTTCTGCACGATTGGGATTAAGATCGTTACGATCTTCGGATCAGGCACCGCGCTATTGTAGACCAGCTTCTCTATTGTCGACTGCCGTACCGTGTCCGGCGTTTTCGCCGGATCGAGATTTACCTCTAACTCTGTCGCCATTCGTCCCCCCGTCCTCATGATCTAAAATTAAAAAACTGTAATTGTCTTTTATACCCCAACTCCCTGCACGAATTCAACAAATTCTTCATGAAAAGAAGTAAGAAAACGATCCGCCGTCCACTGCGCCGACAGCGGACCACGGATGGTTGAAAGCTTAATTCTTCAACATCTTCCGTAAGAATTGACCGGTATGGGAACGCGCGGCCTCTGCGACCTGCGCCGGGGTGCCGGTGGCAACCACCTCTCCGCCGCCGGTCCCCCCCTCCGGGCCGAGATCGATGACCCAATCGGCGTTTCGGATCACATCCAGATTATGCTCGATCACCACCACCGTATTTCCCGACTCGGCGAAACGATTGAGAACATCGAGGAGCCGTTGGATGTCGGCGAAGTGGAGCCCGGTCGTCGGCTCATCAAGGATATAGAGGGTTTTCCCGGTCGGCCGCTTCGAGAGCTCTTTGGAGAGCTTCACCCGCTGCGCCTCGCCGCCCGAGAGGGTCGTCGCCGACTGGCCGAGCTTCACATAGCCCAACCCCACCTCTTGAAGGGTGAGGAGCTTGGCCTTGATCAATGGAATGGCCTGAAAGAATTCGAGCGCCGCATCGACCGTCATGTCGAGGACATCGGCCACGCTCTTTCCCCGGTAGAGGATGTCGAGCGTCTCCCGGTTGTACCGCTTGCCGTTGCAGACCTCGCAGGTGACATAGATGTCGGGGAGAAAATGCATCTCGATCTTGATCACCCCGTCTCCCTGGCACGCCTCGCACCGCCCCCCTTTGACGTTGAACGAGTAGCGCCCCGATTTGTAGCCGCGCATCCGCGACTCGGGAAGCTGGGCGAAGAGCTCGCGAACAAAGCTGAAGACGCCGGAATAGGTCGCCGGGTTCGACCGCGGGGTCCGGCCGATCGGCGACTGGTCGATGTGAATCACCTTGTCGATCTGGTCGACCCCCTCCATCGCGCGGCAGGCCCCCGGCTTCTCGGAGCTTCGATAGAGCCGCTGGGCGAGGTTTTTATAGAGCACCTCCAGGACGAGCGTCGATTTTCCGGAGCCGGAGACGCCGGTGATGCAGGTGAAGAGTCCGAGCGGAATCTCGACATCGATGTTCCGGAGGTTGTGTTCGGTCGCCCCCTTGATCTTCAAAGCGCCCTTCGCGGCGCGCAGGCGCGGCGGAAGGGAAATCGTCCGCTCTCCGGAGAGGTATTTTCCGGTCAGCGAGCGGGGCTGATCGACGATCTCCTTCGGCGTCCCCTGCGCGATCACTTCGCCGCCATGAATTCCGGCCGCCGGCCCCATGTCGATCACCCAATCGGCGGTCTGAATCGTCTCTTCGTCATGCTCGACGACCAGCACCGTGTTCCCCAAATCCCGAAGGCGACGCAGCGTGTTGAGGAGCCGGACGTTGTCCCGCTGGTGGAGGCCGATGCTCGGCTCGTCGAGGATGTAAAGGACGCCGACGAGCGATGAGCCGATCTGCGTCGCCAACCGGATCCGCTGCCCCTCGCCGCCGGAGAGGGTCCCGGCCGAGCGATCGAGCGTCAGGTAATCGACGCCGACATTCACCAAGAAGCCGAGCCGCTCCCGGATCTCTTTCAAAATCCGCTGCGCGATCGTCTTCTCTTTCTCGTTGAGCCGAAGCGCTTCAATAAAGTCGCGCGATTCCCGAATCGAGAGCCGGGTCACGTCGGCGATCGATTTTTCGGCAATTTTGATCGAGAGGCTCTCCGGCTTCAGCCGGTTCCCTTTGCAGGCGGGGCAGGGGTTCATCCCCATGAACTCCTCGATCTCGGCCCGGATGTAGGTCGAATCGGTCTCTTTGTAGCGCCGCTCGAGATTCGGGATCACCCCTTCGAACGGCCGGCGATAGAATTCCCGCCGACCTTCTTTTTCATAATAAAACCGGACCTCCTCGCTCCCCGAGCCGTAGAGAAGGATTTTCCGGTGCGCCGGGGAGAGGTCGTTGAACGGCGCCCGCAGGTCGAAGCTGTAATGTTCGGACAGCGCCTCGAGCATCTGATAATAGAACATCGAGCTCCGCCGCTCCCACGGTCGGATCGCTCCCTCGCGGAGAGAAAGCTGCTTGTTCGGAACGACCCGGTCGGGATCGATGTCGAGGGTGGTGCCGAGCCCGTCGCACGAAGGACAGGCGCCGTGCGGCGAGTTAAACGAGAAGACGCGCGGCTCGATCTCGGGATAGCTCACCCCGCAGTCGACGCAGGCCAAGTGCTCCGAGAAGAGGAGCGACTCTTTGTCTTTGAGGAGGACGACGATCCCCTCCCCCATTTTCATCGCCAGCTCGAGCGAATCGGCGAGCCGCCGCTCCAGCCCCTCTTTGATGACGAGCCGGTCGACGACGACCTCAATCGTATGCTTTTTATTTTTCTCCTGGATCGGGTTCTCATCTTGCGAGAGATCGATCATCTTCCCGTCGATTCGAACCCGGATGAACCCTTTTTGCCGAACGCCGTGAAGCTCCTTCTTATATTCTCCCTTTCGCCCCCGGACGATCGGCGCCAGAATCTGAATCTTCTCCCCCGCCGGAAATTGCATGATCGTGTCGACCATCTGCTGGATCGTCTGGGCGGAGATCTCCTTCCCGCAGCTGTAACAATAAGGTCGGCCGATCCGGGCGTAGAGGAGGCGGAAGTAGTCGTAGATTTCGGTGACGGTGCCGACGGTGGAGCGGGGGTTTTTGCTCGTCGTCTTCTGCTCGATCGAGATCGCCGGCGAGAGCCCTTCGATCGCATCGACGTCGGGCTTGTCCATCTGCTCCAGAAACTGGCGGGCATAGGCCGAGAGCGACTCGACATAGCGCCGCTGTCCCTCGGCAAAGATCGTGTCGAAGGCGAGCGATGACTTCCCCGAGCCCGACAGTCCGGTGATGACGACGAACCGGTCGCGCGGGATCTCCAAATCGATATTCTTGAGGTTGTGCTCGCGCGCCCCTTTGATGATGATTTTTTGGTCTTTCATGCCGATTCCGTCAATTCCAATGAGAAATTAAGTTGGGAACCTGCGATCTTAACATGCTCTTTGGGCGAGGTCAACGCGTGGGAGAGGGCATCGGGGGATGGGTTGAGTCAGCCGATTTGTTTGGGTGATTGCGGTCTGTTGCGGCGAGGCATCACCGGAGAGAATGGAAGGGGGGAAAGCGCTTGAAACTGGGAGGTGGGGCCGTCTTTCCCGGTTGATATTCTGTGGGACCGGCGCCGACCGAAGAAGGTCGGTTTCCGATCCGCATTCCGCAATTCATTTGAACGGTTCGATTTCGAATTTTAATTTTCGGTGGGCCTCTCTCAGGGCCGCTTCGGCTTCTTCGGGGGTTTTGGCGCGGGCGAAGATGAAGCCGAGGTAGCGTCTTCCTTCGGGGAGGGGGATCACTTTTTGTTTTCGGCGGATCGTGATCTGGATGCTCTCGATGCCGGCGACTTTTTTCGCCTCCTCGATTCCGTGATAATCGAGGAGGGTGCCGGCGGCGGGGATCGGGATCATCATCACGCCTGCGGCGCGGCGCTGGCGCTCAAGGGAGTCGATCGGCATTGCCAACGCGTGGCGGAGGAGGAGCTCCTCCAGCGTCGTCCCGACGCCGAAGCGGAGGGTGCGGGAGCAGATCCCGCCGATCGACCGGGCGGCCAATTCAATCATCCAGGGACCGCTTTCATTGACCCGCAGCTCGGCGTGGATCGGTCCCTCCTTTAGGCCGAGCGCGGCGGTTGCGCGGCGGGTGCAATCGACGATCGCTTCCTGCACCGACGGGGAGAGGCGGGAGGGGGTGACATAGATCGTCTCCTCGAAAAAAGGACCGTTGAGCGGGTCCGGCTTGTCGAAGAGGGCGAGGAGTGCGAGCGTCCCATTCTGCAAGAGCCCTTCCAGCGCCACCTCTTTCCCAGGGATAAAGCCTTCCACCAAAAACTGCTTGGCCGCCGGGCCGCCGAGACGCCGGACCTCCGGCTCTTTGAGAATCCGGCCAAGCCGATGAAACGCGGCGACGAATTCCTCCGGCGTGTCGGCGCGGATCACCCCGCGGCTCGCCGAGAGGAAGGTCGGCTTCAAGACGCACGGATAGATTCGCTTCGGGGCGATCTCCTCCGGGCGATCGTCGGTCGAGAAGCGCTGAAACGGCGGAGTCGGGATCGCGGCGGCGGTGAGGGCCTCTCGCAGTTGGAGCTTGTCTTTCGTCGGAGCGGCGGCGGAGACCGGGTTGTGGGGGAGTCCGAGTGCTTCCGAGATCAGGGCGGCGAGGACGACGCCCTCTTCATCGGCCGAGAGGACCGCTTGAAACGGCTGTTCCTCGGCAAAGGCGATCGCTTGCGCCACCCCTTTTTTTAAATCGATGAAGTCGAGGGTGACCGTCTTGCCGGGGACGACCGACTCGAGCGCCTGTCGCTCGTTTGAGCCGACGACGATCTCGACGCCGAGGCGTTCGGCCGCGCCGAGGAAATCTTCGGCGCGGTAGGAGGTGCTGGGAAGGAGGAGAAGAAGCCGCTTCATCTGCGCTCCGAAAAAGGGGGAAGAGGGTCGAAGGAGGAGACGACTCGAAAAGAATCAGGAAGGGGCCGGAGAAGGAATCCGGGCGACGGGATCTGGGTGACGGAATCTGGGCGACGGGCGAGCTGAATTATTTCCCCGGCGTGTAGTAGGGATTGTTTCCGCCGGCGTGATCGGTCACATCGAGGACCTCTTTAATGTTGGGGACCCCTTTTTTGATCGCCACCACCACCCCTTGCTTCAGCGTCACGTCGGCCATGCCGCATCCTTGACAGCCGCCGCCGAGCCGGATGTAGGCGACCTGCTCTTTGACATCGACGAGGCTGATGAAGCCGCCGTGCGAGGCGACCGCCGGATTGATTTCAGTGTCGAGGACCTGTTGGACCGCTTTCGCTTCGGGACTGTCGAGATTGGGCGGGGTCGTCGGCACGGCCGGTTTCGGCTCAATGACCTTCGGGTTCTCGACCTTAAAGCCGCTCTGCTGCAGGGTCGTAATGAAGTCGATCTTCACATCTTCGAGGAGATTTGCATGTTGCGGCTCCATGAAGATCTGAAGTCCCTCCGCCTCGACCATGACATCGTTCGGATCTCTCTTCCCCTGTTCGATGAAGGCAAGCGTGTATTCAGGGCTCGGGAGGGTCGATTTCACGATCAGGCGGAGCCCTTCGATCTTCTTCCCTTGCTCCGTCTCCTGTTTTTCTTTGAGAAGGATGATTCTCTTTTTTGCGATCTCAGTGACCTGAATCATTGCGGGTGATCTCCTTCTGAACGTTCTTTAAAAAGAGCGCAAACCACACTCTTAGATTCCGATCATATCATACTTCGGCCCCGTTTGGCAGCCAGGAAGTGAAGAGGGGGAGACCCCTTCTTCAGCGTTCGAAAGGGTGCACAGTGACGATTCGGACCGGCCGAGGCGATCCGCATTCATACCCTATGGGGATTCATCGGGGAGGAATGAATCATCGCAATGTGATCGGACGACGTTATGATACGCAAGAACGGGAGTCTAGGGGCGCGGCCTGATTGACACTGCTGATCACCCAATGATATAAACGTTTCCGCAATATTCAAAAATTTATTCATTTTTCATTTCTCTCCTTTGTTTCAGAGCATACCCATCGAAAGGTGGGGACGCAGAGTCATGGGGCTAAAGCCGAAAAGGCCATGCCCGCCGGGCCGCCGAAGGGATTCCTTCGGCGGCCTTTTTTTGTGCGCGACATCGGAGCGGTTCAGGCCCCTCCGGGACAAGACAGGCTTCATCTTTATTTTTATTCCGTCCTTTGTTTCAGAGCATACCCATCGAAAGGTGGGGACGCAGAGTCACGGGGCTAAAGCGACGCTCCGATCCGGTTTGCCGGTCGGAGCGTGGGTGTGGGGCATCGGAGGATTCGCTGGAAAGCGGACCGGACGGGCCCCGCCTCTGATAGACGCCATGCCCGCCGAGCCGCCGAAGGAAATTTCTTTGGCGGCCTTTTTTTGTTTTTAACAAGGAGGTATTGTGCGCGAGATCATAGGGAAGCGGGGCTTCGTTCTATTCATTTCTCTTTTTTCCTTGATTGTTTTCAATGCAACCGCGTCGGCAATGAATGCCACGCTGACCTGGGACGCGAATACCGATTCAAGAGTGGCCGGCTATAAAGTTTATTACGGGACCGCCTCAGGAATTTATCTGGCTGCGATGGATGTCGGCAAGCAGACGTCTTACTCCCTCACCAATCTTCCTGATCAGACGCACTACTTCACCGTGACGGCCTATGATGGGTCAGGAAACGAGAGCGCTTACGCCGATGAGGCCTCCAAGACCCCGCCGCCCGATACGGCGGCGCCGCTGATCTCCAGCATTAACGTGAGCGGCATCACCACCGCGGCGGCGACGATTACCTGGGGGACGGATGAAGGGGCCGACACCCAGGTGCAGTATGGGACGACGACCACTTACGGATCATCGACAACATTGGCGACGGCGAAGGTGACGGTGCACAGCCAGAGCCTCAGCGGCCTGCAGCCGAGCACCCTCTACCACTATCGGGTGCTGAGCCGCGATGCGGCCGGCAACCTCGCCACCTCCCTCGATAACACATTTACCACCGCGGCCATTGTGATCCTCCCGCCCCCGCCGGTCGTGACCCCTTCCCCTTCTTCGGGCACGGTGACCTTGTCGCCGATGACCGACACCTATTTGAATGTAGATACGTCGGTCAACAACGCCGATGTGACGCTAAATACTTATACTTGGCCTGCAAACCAGGCGGCCAATGCCATCTTAATGGAATTCAGTTTAAGCGCCCTTCCGGCCGGCGCCGTCATCCAGAGCGCCACGCTGAACCTTTCCTTGGTGGAAGCGGATACGGAGGCGGAGCCGACCTACACGGTGACGGTGCACAAGCTGATCAACAAGAATCCCGATCTGACCCAAGCGACCGGATACAGCTATGATGGGATCAACAGCTGGACGGCCAATGATTGCTGCGCCAACAGTGTTCCTCTGGCGCAGGCCGACATCTCGGCGGCTTATGACACGAAGGCGATCGACAAAACGCTCGGCGTGAAGCGCTGGGATATGACACAGATGGTCAAGGAGTGGATCGCCGGGCCTGCGACCAATTATGGGTTGCTGCTGAACTCCGACACGACCAAAGGAGCCGATCGCTACCGTTTCTTCGGCAGCATGGAAAACCCGAATGCCTCCCTCCGTCCTTCGCTCACCATCATCTATACCGCCGCCGATACAACCCCGCCGGTCCTCTCGGGAATGGCCGCCGGCGGCATCGGGGGCCTGGCCGCGACGATCCGCTGGACGAGCAATGAACCGGCCACCTCGCAGGTGGAGTATGGGACGACGACCGCATACGGTTCCCGCTCGCTTCTCGATGTCACCCTCCTGAACGCTCACAGCGTTCTTCTCGCCGGTCTGAATCCGCTGACCACCTACCACTACCGGGTCCTCAGTCGGGATGCGTCGGGAAACACCGCCGCCTCCGGTGATGCGACCTTCACCACGACCCTTCTGCCCGATCTCTCGTCGCCGTCGGTGCCGACCGGTCTGACCGCCACGGCGGCTTCGCAAAGCCTCGTCAATCTGGTGTGGAAGGCCTCCACAGACAATGTGGCTGTCGCCGGTTACCGAATCTACCGAAACGGCGCTCAGGTGGGAACGACGACCTCATTAAATTACGCCGACACCGGGTTGAGTGCGAGCACGACGTATAACTATACCCTGTCGGCTTACGATGCGGCGGGGAACGCCTCGCCGCAGACGGCGGCCGTGAGTGCCACGACGTCGGCCTCCAGCTCGGCCATTCGATTGACGCTGACGCCGACAATGGATAGTTATCTGAATGTCGACAGCTCGGTGAACAACACCGATGCGACATTGAATACCTATACCTGGCCGGACAATCAGATTGCGAATGTCGCCTTGATGAAGTTCGACTTGAAGAGCCTTCCGCCCGGCGCCATTATCCAGAGTGCCACGCTCTATCTTTCCTTAGTGGAAGCGGATACGGAGGCGGAGCCGACCTACATGGTGTCCGTGCACAAGCTGATCAACAAGAATCCCGATCTGACCCAAGCGACCGGCTATACCTATGACGGCATCAACAGCTGGACCGCCAATAACTGCTGTGCCGATAATATTCCTTTGGCGCAGGGCGACATCTCGGCCGCCTATGACACCAAGGCGATCGATAAAGTGCTTGGAAGGAAGAGCTGGAATGTCACGGCGATCATCCAAAATTGGATGAGCAGCCCTGCAACCAATTATGGATTGCTGCTCAATTCGGACGCGACGAAGGGGAGCGACCGCTATCGCTACTTTGCCAGCATGGAAAATCCGAACGCCTCCCTTCGTCCCTCCCTTCGGATCTATTATCTGCTGCCGTAAGGAGCTCCGGTGTGTTGCCACCTTCGGGAGGCCAGTCCAGGGGGGGATATGGCAGCGCAGGCTGGGTGGGTCGATCCTAAATGAACCCGCCCAGCCCTTAAAGTGGAAGTAAAAAAATGAATGCCGGGGGGCGCATTCCGCTTGAGCCGTGTCTCTTCATCGGAGGAGATCCAACCTATATAAAGTATTGAAACCGACCCCGCAGTGTGCTATATATACTCCCTATAGTTAGAATACTGAGTATCCTTTAACCACACATTGTTTTTGTTCCTTTGCTTCAGAGCAAACCCGCTGAAAGGTGGGGACGCAGAGTCACGGGGCTAAAGCCGAAGAGGCTATGCCCGCCGGGCCGCCGAAGGGATACTTCGGCGGCCTTTTTTTATCTCTTCATCTTTTCGCAGGCTCCGGAGGTATTCAAGAGCAACAATTTATTTATTTGACCTTTGCTTCAGAGCAAACTCATCGAAAGGTGGGGACGCAGAGCAACGGGGCTAAAGCCGATCGGCCATGCCCGCCGAGCCGCCAAAGGATATTCCATTTGGCGGCTTTTTTTGTTTTTAGGAAGGAGATCGTCGTGCACAATACCCTCGGAAAGTGTGGATTCATCCTTTTTATTTTTATGGTGTTACTGATTCCAATGAATGGAATCGCATCGGCAATGGATGCCACACTGACATGGAGTGCGAACACAGACACGATTTTAGCAGGATACAAAATCTATTATGGAACCACTTCACGGAAATATAATACCCCGATTGATGTTGGAAAGCAGATTTCTTATGTTCTGACGAATCTTCCCAACCAAATCCACTTTTTCGCTGTAACCTCTTACGATACCGGTGGTCACGAGAGCGCCTTTTCTGCAGAAGTCTCTAAAGCCCCCTCCCCCGATATTACAGCGCCGCTCATTTCGAGCATTAATGCGAGCAGCATTACCAGTGCTGTTGCAACCATCACCTGGGGGACGAACGAAGGAGCCAACACCCAGGTACAGTATGGAACGACGACCTCTTATGGATCATCAACCACTTTGATCTCAGCCCTGGTCACGGTCCATAGTCAAGCGCTCACTGGACTCCAGCCGACTACCCTTTACCATTATCGGGTCCTCAGCCGAGATGCGGCCGGCAATCTGGCTACGTCTCTCGATAATTCCTTCACGACTCCAGCCGCTCCAGATACCACCGCACCGGCGATGCCGACGGGCCTGAAGGCCAGCACGGTTTCGTCAAGTCAGGTCAATCTGACCTGGACCGCCTCGACCGACAATGTAAAAGCAATCGGATATCGGATCTACAGAAATGGTGCCCAAGTGGGGACGTCTGCAACGACGAGCTACTTGGACACCGGCCTCGCATCTTCCACGACGTACAACTACAGCCTCTCCGCCTATGATGCGGCCGGAAACGTCTCGGCGCAGACGGCGGCGGTCAGCGCCGCCACCCTCGCGGCGCCCGATACCGCCGCGCCGGCCCTCTCGGCGATCGCCGCCGGGAGCATCACGACCGGCGGAGCGACGATCACTTGGACCAGCAGTGAAGCGGCCGACACGCAGGTCGAATATGGAACGACCCTCGCTTACGGGACAACGACCGTCGTTCTCCCGACAAAGGTCACCGCCCATTCGCAGAGCCTCACCGGCCTTCTCTCGGCCACCCTCTATCACTACCGGGTCAAGAGCAAAGATGCCGCCGGTAACCTGGCGGTCTCGGCCGATGCGACCTTCACCACCGCCACCCCCGCCGACACGACCCCGCCTGCGGTGCCCGCCGGCCTTCAGGCGGCCGCGGCCTCTTCGACTCAGATCAATCTCACCTGGACTGTTTCGACCGACAATGTAAAAGTGGCCGGCTATCGCGTTTATCGGAATGGCACGCAGGTGGGAACGACCGCGACCGCAAGTTACGCCGACAGCGGTTTGGTTGCGTCGACGACCTACAGCTATACGATTTCGGCGTATGATGCCGCGGGGAATGCCTCGGCGCAGACGTCGGCGGTCAGTGTGAAGACGTCGGCGGCGCCCGACACGACCGCGCCGGTTCTCTCCGGAATCGGCACTACGGGGATCACCTCGGGGGGAGCGACCGTCGGTTGGACCACCAATGAACCGGCGACGACCCAGGTGGAATATGGCGCCACCGCCACGTATGGGCTCCTCTCCACCCTCAACAGTACCCTCGCAACCTCCCATAGTGTCGCCCTGACCGGCTTGAGCGCTTCGACGGTGTACCACTACCGGGTGATCAGCCGAGATGGGGCGGGGAACATCGCAACCTCGGGGGACAATACCTTCACCACCGCCCTCCCGCCTGATACGACCGCGCCGGTCATCTCCGGCATCGCGGCAGGGAACATCACCCCCGGCGGGGCGACCCTCAGCTGGACCACCAACGAGTCGTCCGACACGCAGGTGGAATATGGGACGACGACCGCTTATGGCAGCGCCACACCGATCGTTTCCAATCGGGTCACCGCACACTCCCAAAGCTTAACCGGCCTTCTCTCCGCGACCCTCTATCACTATCGGGTCAAGAGCAAAGATGCGGCGGGGAATCTGGCCGTTTCGAGCGATGCCACCTTCACCACCGCGACCCCCCCCGATACGGCGGCACCGTCGGTCCCGGCCGGGCTGAGCGCAACGGCGGCGTCGGCCGGTCAGATCAATTTGGCCTGGAGCGCCTCAACCGATAATGTGAAGGTGACCGGCTACCGGGTCTACCGCAACGGAACACAGGTCGGAACGGCCGCATTACCGAGCTACGTGGATTCCGGTCTTACTGCCGCGACCACTTACAGTTATACTGTCTCGGCCTACGACGCGGCCGGGAACGCCTCCGCGCAAACCCAGGCGGTCAGTGCGAAGACCTTGCCGCCCCCCGATACGACCGCGCCGACCCTCTCCGGAATCGGCATCAGCGGGGTGACCCCCGGCGGCGCGACCGTCGGTTGGACGACAAACGAGCCGGCGACGACCCAGGTGGAATATGGGACGACGACCGCCTATGGCACCCTCTCGACGCTGAATACGACCTTGGCGGCCTCTCACAGCGTGGCGCTCACCGGCCTGAGCCCTTCGACGACCTATCACTATCGGCTGCTCAGCCGGGATGCGGCCGGCAATCTGGCGACCTCGGGCGACAACAGCTTCACGACCGCCGCGCCGCCCGACACGACCCCGCCGGTGATCTCCGGAATGGGGGCGGGGAGCGTCACGGTCAACAGTGCCGTCATCGGTTGGAGCACGAACGAGCCGGCCGACACACAGATCGAGTATGGGACGACAACGACCTATGGCTCTTTCACCGCCGTCGTCTCGACCCTGGTCACATCGCATGCTCAGAGTGTGAGCGGGCTGAATCCCTCCACCCTCTATCACTATCGGGTGCGGAGCAGAGATGCGGCGGGGAATCTGACGATCTCCGGCGACGGGACCTTCACGACCGCAATGCCGCCCGACACCACCGCGCCGTCGGTGCCGAATGGCTTGAGCGCGTCGGCGGTCTCCTCCAGCCAGATCAACCTGAGTTGGAGCGCCTCAACCGACAACGTGAAAGTGGCCGGCTATCGAATTTACCGAAACGGAGCGCAGATTGCCACGACGACCTCGACGAGCTATTCGAATACCGGGCTTTCCGAGAATACAACGTACCGTTACACGGTCTCCGCGTATGATGCGGCGGGGAATGTCTCGAACCAGAGCGCCAGCCGTTCGGCGACCACGGACAGAAGCCGATGGGGAGGGCGCTGAAACGGAGGTCGGACAGAATCGATCTTTTTTTGAACGGGCCGGAACGACCCGGATGGAGCGGTCTCGGCAAGAATCGGCAAGAATCCGGGATGATTCGGTCCGGCAGGGGTAGGGGGCTATAATCCTGTTTTCCGTCGCGGCGATTCTGATCCTTTAGGCCGCTTCCTCGCGGCCACTGGATAAGAGGGCGTCTCTCAGTTCCATCGCATTTCGGGGGGCATGCCCGAAGGCGTCATTGTTGAAATAAGCAAAGATCGCCCTTCCGGCATCGGCTTCTTTCGCAAGCCAGCGGGCCCACTCTTGGAGGTGCCGTTTCGGATAGGCCCCTTCCGGATGTTCCCTAAAACCATGGAATCGGACATAGACGAACGGTCCGACCCGCTCGTGAGGGGAGGCGGAACCGGGCATGTCATGGAGACAGAGGGCGACCCGCTTCTCCTCCATCGCTCGAAAGATGGTATCGGTATACCAGGTCGGATCTCGAAATTCGACCACGTGCCGTCCCGCTTCCGGGAGGGCATCGAGAAATTGAAAGAATCGTGTCTCGTTCCGTTTCCAATAGGGGGGAAGCTGGTAGAGGACGGGACCGAGTTTTTCTTCGAGAAGCCGGGCGCGGCTCCAGAAGAGATCGAGCGGCTCGGCCGGATCTTTCAGCTTTTTTAAATGGGTGAGATAACGGCTCGCCTTCACGGCAAAAAGAAAAGGGTCGGGAACCCGGCCGCGCCACTCCGAAAAGGTTTTCTCGGTTGGAAGCCGATAGAAGCTGTTGTTTACCTCGACCGTATCAAAGCGCTCCGCATAGAATTCAAGCCATCTTTTTTGAGGCAAGGTGGCAGGATAGAAGGCCTCCTTCCAATGGCGGTATTGCCAGCCGGAACATCCGACCCGATAAGGAGTGCTTTTCTTCATGACGCCTTTCCCTCACGCTGAATAAAACCGATGCCGGCCCCCCTTTGCGTCGATCACCTTCGAAAGGGAGGCCGATCTGCGACGGCCGCCGTTCAACCGGATCGAAACCCTCTTCTCTAATTATTTTAGAACACTCCTCGGCTCCGACGCAATCGAAGGACCGTGCGCGCCCCTCTCCGTTCCCCGTTTGGTTTGATCCCGGGATGGGCTCATTCAATAAAAAAATATTCTGAATTAAGGTTTGACTCTGAAATCGGCATTATGTTATAAGAAATCCTACTGTAAATAGATATATCTAATTCGAAGATTTACCTTTCCGTTATATCCTTTGATCAGAGCAAACTCATCGAAAGATGGGGGCGCAGAGCAACGGGGCTAAAGCCGATCGGCCATGCCCGCCGAGCCGCCAAAGGAAATTCGTTGGCGGCTCGTTTTTTGTTACAGCCATATTCTTCATGCAGCACTGGCATTGAAATCGATCTTTCATAGAATCTGAATGCTCGTATTTTAGTCAGCGAATAAAAGAGACAAGAAGCGTAAGCGGTCGGCCCGTCGAAAGGACCAGCGACGCGCATCGACAACGCCCGCAAGCCGCTACAGGGAGGGAGGCGGTTTCTGAGCTCAGGACGGGCATTGTGGACGATACGGAGATGCGATGAGGAGAGTCAGTGCTCGGTGGGTGATCGTTCTTTTTCTTTCACTCTGGCTCAATCAGGGTGGGGTCGCGTGGGCGGGTCAGGCGGTCCTGACGTGGGACCCGAGCCCCGACGCGGTCAGCGGCTATAAGGTTTATACCGGGACGGTTTCCGGTATCTATTTGACCGCCGTCGATGTCGGAACGGGGACGACCTATACGGTCCCCAATCTCATCGACGGATTGACCTACTACTTTGCCGTCACCGCCTATGACGGCGCCGGAAATGAAAGCCCCTCCTCCAACGAGGTCAGCAAAGCGATCCCCCTGGCGATCGACCTGACCCCTCCCATTCTCTCGAGCATCACGGTCGGCAGCCTGACACTGAATTCCGCGACGATCAGCTGGAGCAGCAATGAGGTATCGAGCAGCCGCGTCGTCTATGGGGCGACCGCTTCCTATGGCGCTTCAACGCCGGGGACGCCGGACCTCGTAACGGCTCACACCCAAACGCTCACCGGTCTGCAGCCGGGAACCCTCTATCACTTCAGCGCCCTCAGCCGCGATGCGGCGGGGAATCTGGCCACCTCTCAAGACGGCACCTTCACCACCCTCGGCGACGGCACCGCTCCCTCCACACCGGCAGGGGTGACCGGGACTGTTCTCTCCGCCACACAGATCAATCTCACCTGGTCGGCCTCCACCGACAACCTGGGGGTGACCGGCTATCGTATCTATCGCAATGGAACCCAGGTGGCCAGCAGCGCGACCCCAGGCTATCTCGACGGCGGTCTGACCGCTAACACGACCTATAGCTATACGGTGGCGGCCTATGATGCGGCGGGGAATCTCTCGGCGGCTTCTTCTGCGCGCGCCTATACCACCCTGCCGCTGGCGCCGGTCCTCTCTCAGACGGCGGCGACCGGTATGACCTCCTCCGGCGCGACCCTCTCCGGCACGGTCAATCCTTCGGGAGCGACCACAACCGCCTGGTTCGAGTATGGCACCACGACCGCTTACGGCAGCAGCACCCCTGTGGCCACCGTCTCGGCGACCAATACGATCTCGGCCACCCTCGCCTCGCTGACCGCTTCGACGACCTATCATTTCCGACTGGCCGCCCGCAACGCGGGGGGAACGACCTATGGACCGGATGCCTATTTCCTAACGCTCGCCCCGCCGACGGTGGCGCCTCCTCCTGTCCAAGGGCCTCCCCCATCGATCAGCAGCTACACCCTGACACAAGATCCATACGCCTGGGTGGCGGCGCCGATCGCCTTAACGCTCGCCGGGGATGACAATTCGACCACCGCCTTTCTCCCCTTTCCCTTCCCCTTCTATGGACAGACCTATAAACAGTTGTATCTCTCGACCAACGGGTTGATCACCTTCGGAGGGGCGAATACCGCTTTTATCCCGCAGTCGATTCCGGGACCCGCTCAGCCGAACGCTTTCATCGCCCCTTTTTGGCGGGATCTTTATGTCGGGATGCAGCAGATCACCTTCGCCTCTTCAGATACGGAGTTCGTGATCGCCTTTAACGGCGTGAGAGACCTCTGCTGCAGCGCGCCGACCCATACCTTTGAAGTGGTCTTGAGGCCGGATGGGACGATCCTTTTCCAATATGGAGCGGTGACGATGAATGCCCCGACCGGGATCGGGATCGAGAACCAGGACGGCAGCGTCGGAATATCGATTCCGACGGTCTCCGCCAACAGCGGTTTCCGCTTCACCCCCAACACCGCCGCCGCCCCGCCGTCGGCCGCCGACACGACGGCACCGGTTCTTTCCGGAATGGGGACGGGGAGTGTCACCGCCAGCAGCGCTGTCATCGGGTGGAGCACGGATGAGCTCTCCGATACCCAAGTGGAATATGGAGCGACGACCTCTTATGGCCTGACCAGCCCGCTTGTCTCGACGATGGTGACCGCCCACTCGCAGAGCTTGACCGGATTGGCTTCTTCCACCCTTTATCATTACCGCGTCCGAAGCAAGGACGCCGCCGGAAATCTGGCGGTCTCAACCGATGGGATCTTTACCACGGTGACCCCGCCCGACACGTCGGCGCCGTCGGCGCCGACCGGGCTGGCGGCCACGGTGCCTTCTTCCACCCAGATCAATCTAAGTTGGAGCGCTTCGACCGACAATGTCGGGGTCACCGGCTACCGGCTCTATCGCAACGGAACCCAGATCGCCACCCCAACCGGCCTGACCTACTCCGACGGCAGCTTGACCCCCGATACCGCTTATAGCTACACGGTGGCCGCGTCCGATGCGGCGGGGAATCTCTCGGCGCAGAGCGCCGCGATCAGCGCCCGGACCCTCCTTCCGCCCGACACCGCCCCGCCGGTCTTTTCCGGGATCGGCGCGTCGGGGGTGACGCAGACCGGAGCGACCGTCGGCTGGACGACCAATGAGCCGGCGACCACTCAGGTGGCGTATGGAACGACGACGGCGTATGGGAGCTTCTCCACATTAAATACGGCCCTGGTCTCCGCCCATACCGTTTCCCTCACCGGGTTAACCGCTTCGACAACCTATCATTATCAAGTGATCAGCCGGGATGCCGCCGGGAATGTGGCGACCTCCTCCGACGCCATCTTTATCACGACCGCCATCCCCGACACGACGGCGCCGTCGGTGCCGGCCGGGCTGGCCGCCACGGTCCCTTCTTCGACCCAGATCAATCTGAGCTGGAGCGCTTCGACCGACAACATCGGAGTGACCGGCTATCGGGTTTATCGCAATGGGACGCAGGTGGCCACTCCGAGCGGCCTGACCTACTCCGACGGCGGCTTGACCGCCAATACGGCGTATAGCTATACGGTGGCGGCGTCCGATGCGGCGGGGAATCTCTCGGCGCAGAGCGCGGCGATCAGCGCCCGGACCCTTCTCGCCCCCGACACCACCCCGCCGGTGATCTCGGCGGTGGCGGCGGGGAGCATCACGTCGACCAGTGTGGTGATCAGCTGGACGACGAATGAAGTCGCCGACAGCCAGGTTGACTATGGAACGACGGCCTCTTATGGGACGACCACCGCCGTCGTCTCAAAGCTGATCGCGGCCCATTCGCAGACGCTGACCGGACTCCTTCCCTCCACCCTCTATCATTATCGGGTCCGGAGTAAAGATCCCGCCGGAAACGTTGCGACCTCCGCCGACGCGATCTTTGTGACCGCCGCGCCGCCGGTCTCGACCCCGACGACAGTGACGCTCTCCCCGGCGGCCGACACCTACCTCAATCTCGACACCTCGGTCAACAGCACCGATGTGACATTGAATACCTATACCTGGCCCGATAATCAAGCGGCGAATACGGTGTTGATGAAATTCAACCTAAGCAGCATCCCGGCGGGCGCCGTCATTCAGAGCGCGACACTTAACCTCTCCCTGGTCGAAGCCGATATTGAGGCGGAACCGACCTACACCGTCACGGTCCACAAGGTGATCAACAAGAATCCCGATCTGACGAGAGCGACCGGCTATACCTATGACGGGGTGAACGGCTGGACGGCGAACGCCTGCTGTTACGACAATGTTCCGCTCGCGGAGCAGGATATCTCCGCCCCCTATGACACCAAGGCGATCGATAAGGTGCTCGGGCGGAAGAACTGGACCCTCACGGCGATGGTGCAGGAGTGGATCAACGCGCCGACGACCAACTTTGGTCTGATGCTGAATTCCGACGCGACCAAAGAAGCCGACCGCTACCGCTTCTTCGCCAGCATGGAGAACCCGACCGCCGCAATCCGTCCTTCGCTCACCGTGACCTATCAGCTGCCGTAGTGTGAGTTGATCTTTAAAGAGGGAGAAGAGGCGGGACCGGCGACGGTGACCTCGTCTCCATCGTGTGGGTTAAGACGAAGTGGGACGGAATTCTGGGAGGAATGGATGTTTACGCCGCCTTCAACCCTCGATTAACCTCCTCTAGAAGGGTCCGGACCGCGGCCTCCGGTACCGGATCGAACTGCTGGTAGCAGCTCTTAATCGATCGATAGGACGGAATCGTGTGAAGCACCACCACCTCATCCATCGACGCTTTCATCCGAGAGATATTCTGCCGGCCGGCGACCGGAATCGCGACGATTCTCGCATCGGCCCCCTCCAGTCGGAGCCAGTCGAGCGCTGAGAAGAGGGCGGTCCCGTTAGAGACCCCTTCATCGATGAGAATCACCTTCCTCCCCTGGATATTAAACCCCATCGACATTTTTCGAAATTGATGCCTCCGCTGAAGGATTTCTTTTCTCTTTGAAGAGATCGCCTCTTGGATCTCCTCGTCCGGAATCTCATAGCGGCTGATGATCTCGGAGAGAAGGCAAATCGTCCCCTCCTCCGTCATCGAGCCGAACGAGAGGGCCGGGTTTCCGGGGACGGGAAGTCTCCTGGAGCGGAACAGCTCCATCGGCGCGCCGAGCGATTTTGCGACCTCCGCGCCGACCACCGCCCCGCCGGGAGAGAGGGCAAGGATCAGGAGGCGCTTTCCATCGCGATAGGAGCGCAACCGTTGAGCCAGCGCTTGTCCCGCTTCTTGCCGATCTTGAAAGATCGGCTCGTGTTCAATCGGTTTTGTCATAAGGCGCTGCCCCTGTTTTACGATGAGTGCTTCTCTCTCTATCCCTATACTAAAGCGTTTGGGTCTCTATAACAAGACACGCTTCCGAGGGTCGGATGTGCTATAATCGACCGACCTTTTATTTTATAAAAGAATGGGAAGAAGGAAGAAGATAGATGAATATATTGGATGTCTCTCACCTCGCCAAAACGTATGGGATGAGAGAGGTTTTTCGGGATGTCACCTTAACGATCGATGAAAATGAGAAGGTCGGCTTTGTCGGGCGGAACGGCTGCGGAAAGACGACGCTGTTTCGAATCATCGCCGGCCTGGAGCCGCCGGACGGCGGGGAGATCGCCTTTAAGCGGGGGATCTCGATCGGCTACCTGACCCAAGATCCGGTGTTAAACGATACATCGACCGTCGGGGAGGAGATCGAATCGGCGTTGGCGCAGATCCACGAGAAGCGGGACCGTTATGACGCGATCGGGGAGAAGATGCGAACCGCCGATGCGGCCGAAATGGAGCGGCTTCTGAAAGAGCAGGAGGGGCTCGGGGAGTGGCTGGAGCTCCATCAGGGATGGGAGACCGACCATCGGATCGACGAAGTTCTCCTCCGTCTGGGAATCGTTCGGCGCGATGAGCCGGTCGGCATGCTGAGCGGCGGAATGCGCAAGCGGGTGGCGCTGGCGAAATTGGTCCTTCAATCGCCCGATCTGCTCCTTCTCGACGAGCCGACGAACCACCTCGATGCGGAGACGACCGCCTGGCTGGAGACGTTTCTCATCGGCTATAAAGGGGCGGTGATGTTGATCACCCATGACCGTTACTTTCTCGATCGGGTCGCACAGCGGATCTTCGAGATCGAAGACGGCGGCGCCTACAGTTATCTCGGCGGCTACCTCGATTATCTGGAAGGGCGGGCCGACCGCCTCATGCACGACGCGCGCGAGCAGGGGCGTCTGATCACGCTGCTGCGGCGGGAGACGGAGTGGATGCGGCGCGGCGCCAAAGCCCGAACGACCAAATCAAAAGCCCGAATCGATCGGTTCTACGCCATGCAGGGAGAGCGGAAGGACCATGTCGAGCGGGAGATCGGGTTGCGGCTGGAGACCGATCAGCGGCTGGGGCATACCATCTTAGAGCTGAACGAGCTGTTCAAGTCGTTCGGCGATCGGACCTTGGTCTGCAAGCTGAGCCTGCTGCTCAAGGCGGGGGACCGGATCGGCATCATCGGTCCGAACGGCTCCGGAAAGACGACCCTGCTCCGGATGATCCTCGGAGAGGAGACGCCGACGGCGGGGTCGATCGTGCGCGGAAAGAATACGAAGATCGCCTACTTCGATCAGAAGCGGGAGGTGCTCGATCCGGAGCTGAAGGTCGAGGATGCGCTCGGCGAGGGATCGTGGGTGACGCTCGGCGGGGAGCGGCGGCACAAGACCGGCTATCTGGCCGAGTTCCTCTTCGAGCACTACGATCAAAAGCGGTACATCCGGACCCTCTCTGGGGGGGAGAAAGCCCGGCTGATCTTGGCGAAGATGATGCTGGAGAATGCCAACATGCTCGTCCTGGATGCGCCGACGAACGACCTCGACATCCCGACCCTTCAGCTCTTCGACGACGCCCTGGTCTCCTACAACGGCTGTGTGCTGATGGTGACGCACGACCGCTTCTTTCTCGACAAGGTGGCGACCGGCATCCTCAGCTTTGAAGGAGGCGGGCGCATTCGCTACACCGAGGGGAACTATGAGACCTACCTCACCCGTCTGAAAAATGAAGAGGCGGCGAAGGGGAAAGAGCAGGTCGAAATCACCCCCGGCCCGCCGGCGCAGCGCTCTCCGGGAAAGCCGAACGAGAAGAAAGGGCTCAACTTCAAAGAGCGACGGGAGCTGGAGGGGATCGAGGAGGAGATTGCCAAACTGGAGGAGCGGAAGCGGGCGCTGGAGCGCTTCCTTGCCGATCCCGCCGGTCAGGCGAGCGGGGCGGGGACGATTACCGCGTGGGGGAATGAGCTCGCCGCGACCGAGAAAATGTTGCAGGAGAAGATGAGCCGTTGGGAATTTCTCGAAACCAAGCAGGCGAAGTAGGAGGAAGGCGTTGCTTCGACCTCTTTCCGAGAAGGGACGTTTTGAGGCGGAATGCCGGGCGCTCGCCGCGGCCGATCCGGTCTTGGCGGAGTTCATCACCTCGGTCGGGCCGTGCCGGCTGATCCCGACCCCCGACCCTTTTATGGCGCTGGTCGAGGCGATCGTCTCGCAGCAGCTCTCGGTCAAGGCGGCCGATACGATCTTCAAGCGGCTCCTGGCGCTCTATCATCCGAAGAAAAAAATCCTCCCCCGCGCGCTCTTGGCGACCAACACGCTCGCCCTGTCGCGGGCCGGCCTCTCCCGTCAGAAAATTGAATATATGCGCGACCTCGCCGAGCGGTGGGAGACCGGAGAGATCGTCCCCCGGCGCTTTCGGAGCCTCTCCGATGAGGAGGTGATCGCTCAGCTGATCCGGATCAAAGGGGTCGGCCGGTGGACGGCGGAGATGTTTCTGATTTTTGCGCTGAATCGGCCCGATGTCTTGCCGGTCGATGACCTCGGGTTGAAAAAGGCGATCGAGCGCGCGTACCGGCTGCGGAAGCTCCCCTCTCCGGAGCGGATTCGGCTGATTGCCGAGCCGTGGCGGCCGTATCGGTCGATTGCGACCTGGTATCTTTGGAAGAGCTTGAATGCGGTGCCGGTGAAGAGCGAGAAGGAATTGATGGAGTAGCGGGGCTTCACTTCAGTACTTAGATTTCCCCTCCTTTATGAGGAGTGGTGAGGGGAGGTAGAAGACGAATCTAAATACATGGGAGCAATGCACTGGAGCGGGGTTCCACCCCGCACCCCGCCGTGGGGCGGCCCTGCCGCCGCCCCTCCGGCCTCCCCCGGCACCGGGGGAGACCCCCGGACCCCACGGTCACAACTTGCACCACGCGCGGGAGTGCACCGCGGATGGTGCTTCGACAAGGTGACCTGATTTGGAAGGTAAGTAGATGAGACGTCTGATTTGGAACGCGGTGAATGGCGGGCACAGCACGCCCTTGACGCGCATTGTCTTACGATCTGAGTTCTTTACAAACTAGAAAGAGATGAAGCGTGATGAGGCCTGCGGCCTCGAGGCCCCTGCGTATTATAATCAAACGTAGTATCGACCCAATCAGGTCGAGCCGCAGCAGTCCGCGCTGATCTGTGCGCGGTCGCGTGGCATTCGACCGTGGGGGTGCTGGGGGTGTAAACCCCCAGCTGCCCTTGGGAGGCCGAAGGGGATTGGGCACGCAACCCCCGCGGTGGGGTGTGGGGTGAAACCCCGCTTCAATATTCTTAATTCTATGTCTTCTACTTCTCCTTCTCCTGTCCCTACGGTCACACGCTGCAGCGACCGCGTATACTACAGCACTACAGCGACGGACTGCTGCAGCGGGTGACCTTAGGCGGTGGGTAGAATGTCTGATTGTCCGAAAAGATAATAGAGAAGGCAGTCGGTCCTTTTACCCGCAGCCGCTTCGCCCGACGATCGTTGCTAAATCTTCCCTTCTGAATTCTGACTCCTGTCTTCAGACTTCTTCCCCTCTTCTTACATTTTCGGTTTGTCTTGTTTTCCCCCGAAGAGCGATTCTTTTTGGAGGCCGGGGGGGACGGTGAAGCGGTCGGCGGGGATCGATTCTTTTTTTAGGATGACGAGGTCTTGTTCGGGGCCGGCGGTTCCGTCGGGGCGGAGCATCTTGACGTGGGCGGGGATGCCGGGGGATTGGAGGAGATCGCCGAAGACCCGGTTCTGTTGATTCCCTTTTCCGCCGCCGATTTTTCGGAAGAACTGATCGAGCGCGTCGAAAGCCCGGAAGTCTTCGACCGAGAGGCCGGTCTCTTTCCAAGGAATAAAGCAGGCCTCTTCAATCGCCTGGCCGTTGGCCGTCACGCGAAACGGTTTGCAGGAAAAACCATGCTCGGTTTTGCGTCCCTCGCCGATCGGCTCGAAGGTCAGCTTCGGCGCCTCGGTCTCTTTTCCCTTCATCGCGTCGAGCTGATCTTCCATCTGTTTCCGCTGCTCCGGCGGAAGGCCCTTCAGCCGCTCTTTCATCTGCTGTTCCATCTGCTGCTGCATCTCTTGAATCCGCTTGGCGTCGGCCTCGGTCACCTCGGTGTAGCGCTGCTTCTGCGGGTCGACCGTCCAGAGGGTCTGCTTGTCGCCGTCGAAGATCATCACCCCGCCGCGGGGATCTTCCGCGCGGATTTTCTTTCCCTCGAGGGTGAAGCGGCTGGCGCGGGAGGCGGTCGTCTCTTTCGACGGCGCCTGCGCCTCCTCGAAGCCGAGGATCACGCCGGCGAAGGCGAAGGAGGCCGACAGGGTAAAGGCCAAGACGGTTAAAAGCGCTGTGGCCCATTGAAGCAGCTGAAGCAGCCGGAGCCGTCGAAGCAGCGGCGCGGTCGGTCGCGGATGCAGGGGGCGAGATCGATTAATCGGCAAGGGGATTGACCTCCTCTTTTTGCTTCGGTTGTGCGGCGGCTTTCGATTCGACCTCGGCGGCGGCGATCTCTTCGCGGATCGCAAAGGAGACCTCGACCGGCTTCACCCATTTGAGGACCGTCTCCCGGGTGCGGATCACATCGAGCTTGTTGAAGAGGAAGGTGAACTTGTCCTCCAAGACCTGGCCGATCTGTCGGCGAAGGTCGGCCGGAAGGTCCCAGAGCCTTTTTTTGAACGGTCCGAGCGCCTTCTTCCGGGTCTTGTAGATGAACTGCTCATCCGTCTGTCCCGCCTTCATCTCGTCCTGACACGCTTCGCGCAGATAGGCGTAGATCTCCTGTTTGAAGTCGTTCGGAAGCTGCTCGTAGATCATGTTCTGGAATTCGGTGGCGAGGTGGATCTCAGCGGTTCCGGTTTTCGGGAAGCGGTCGAAGACCTCCGGCGGGAGCGTCGAAGCGCCATGCTGCACCGCACCGGCCAGCCGATATTCTTCGCGGGCGACCTTGGAGATCGACTCCAACACGCCGAAATCGAGCTTCACCTTGGCGACGGTGCCGTCGGGCATCGGAACGCCGCCGTGGCTCGTCCCGGTCTGGACCGAGATCTTGCTGATCCCCTTCGCCCCCGGTCTGAGCTTCTCAAGGGTGGTCAGGTAGTGGTCGATGTAGACCTTGAACTCTTCGACGGTCGAATTCTTTCCGCCGACCTCTCCGATCTCCCCGCCGACGGAGATCGTCACCCCCTTCGGCTCAAGCGACCGGACATAGGCGGTCAGATCGGCGCCGACCTCGAAATTGTCCCGCTGCTGCTCGACGACGTCGGGTGGGTCGAGATCGACCAGGGTGGAGGAGTCGATGTCGATGTTGAAGAAGCCGGCGGCGATCGCCTCTTTCATCAGCTTGCGGACCCCATCGACCTCTTTCTGCCGGTTCTCTTTGAACTTCTTGGCATTCAATTGGATGTGGTCCCCCTGGATGAAGAGGGGACCCTGATAGCCTTCTTGGATGGCGGCGGCGGCCATGACGGCGGCATATTCGGCGGGCGATTGATGGGTATATCCCATTTCGGATTTGGCGATCTCCAAGATAAACGTCCCGACATTGTTCTTTCCGACCGACCTGAAAATGGCCCGGGCGGTGTCGTACGCCATTCCCCGGACGTTGATCGCCGGGACGGTGAAGCCGCCCGCCTCGCCCCGGCCCATCGCTTCATAAAGCGGCTGGATGGAGGCGAGATAGACGCCGAGCTGAGGCGCCGCCATCTTGATGATCCAGCGGGCGGTTCCGCGCATGTCGGGTTTTTCATGAAAAACGGCGGTGTAGACGAGCCGGTCGATCAGCGCGCCGCGGACCCGTTTCGGGTCGATCACCTTGACCTGCCCGTTCGAAATCTCAATGATCCCCTTGATCGTATCTCCAAGCTGGCTCATCGTCTCGAATTGCATTTTCTCTCTCCTTATTCAGTTTGAGGTCTGATTCAGATCGTCGATCTCGTCTATGTCGTCTAGGACATCATCGGGAAAATTGATTTTAGCTTAGCAAAATGACCGGAAAAGATCAATCTTTTCGGAGAGACTTTCTGCGCTTCGGGGTAAGAGATCTCATTTTGGGATGGTCCTCCCGCTCGCGCTTCGAGGGTCCATCGTTTCGAGGGTCATAAGTAACGATAAGAAGCGTTCGGCCGGTTTCAGGAGAGCCGGGCCTTCCGGGCCGCCGCCTGAATATATTTCCGCGCCATCGGGGAGAGGTCGTTCGGACGGATCGCCACCTCGATGAGGACAAAGGAGGGGAGCTTCTCCGCTTTTAAGAGGGTCTCTTTCAATTCAGCCGCTGTTTTTACCTGAAACCCGACCCCGCCCCAGAGCCGGGCGAGCTCGGCATACGGCCAGTCGGGGATCGCGAGGAGGGTCTCCCGCTCGGCGATCGGCCGGAAGATCCCCCATCCTTTATTGTTGAGCAGGAGCACAATCGGGTTGAGCCGGTAGCGGGGCGCGTGCGAGATCTCCGGGCCGGTCATCTGAAAGGCGCCGTCGCCGCAGAGAATCAAGGGACGCAGTCCGGTTCCGATCTGCGCCCCCAGGCCGCCGGGGACGGCGAATCCCATTGAGGCGTAATACCCCTGCGCCAAATAGACGCTGCTCCCGACCTTGAGGTCGATCCCGGCGAAGAGCGAGTCGCCCGACTCGGTGATCGCCATGAAGTTCTTTCGCGCTTTCAGGAAGTCGTTGACCTCGTGCAGCACCTCCGCCATCTCAATCGCCGGGTCGGCGCGCTCCGGACCCGTTCGGCGCGTCCGCTTCGGCAGGTTGTCGTAGTAGCGGACCTTTTCTTTGCGGCGGGGAAAGGAGGCGTCGCGCAGTGCTTTGATGAAGTCATTGATTCGAACATCGGTATAGGTGTGGAAGCTGATGTCGACCCGGCTCTCCACCGCCCAGATCGATTTCTCCCGGGGGATCTCCGGCGGCCGGCTTCCGAGATCGATATCGGTCAGCAGCGTTCCGAGGTTTAAGACCAGATCGGCTTGCGCCACCCGTTTTCGAATGGCGGGGTGGCTGAGCGGGCCGACATAGATTCCCATCGCCAGCGGATGGTCCATCGGGAAGGCCCCCTTTGCCAGCACGTTCGTCAACACCGGCGCGCCGATCGCCTCGGCCAGCCGGACCATTTCGTTCGTCAGGCCGAACCGTTTGACCTCGATTCCGACGATCAGGACCGGCCGCTTTGCCCGCCGCAGCCGCTCCACCGTCTCGCGCGCCGCTTCGACCTTCTTCCGTTTGTCGGAGGGAATGTCGATGAAGCGGCCATCCCACTCCAGGATCCTTTTCGGGACCGGAATCATCAGATCGACCAGATCGCGGTGAATCTCCAGATAGCCCGGCCGGCGCGCCCGTAGGATCGTCTGGATGACCTCATCGATCTCTTCGGCGGCCCGGTTCGGATCTTGGATGATCCGTGCGGCGCAGGTGAGCTCTTTGTAGATGTGGAGCTGGGATTCGATCTCTTTGACTTGATGGTGGATGAGGACGCCGAGCTTTCGCTCTTCCTCCCCCGGCCCGCCGGAGATCACCAGGATCGGCACCTTCTCGGAGAAGGAGCCGGCGACCGGGTTGACCATGTTGAGCCCGCCGGCGCCATAGGTGACGCAGAGGACGCCCAGCTTGCCGGTGCTTCGCGCATAACCGTCGGCGGCGAAGCCAACCCCCGGCTCGTGCGAGAAGGTGATCACCTTCAGCCCGCGCGGTTTCCCGAACTGAAGGAAAAGCTTGATCACCAGGTCTCCGGGAATGCCGAAGAGGTGATCGACGCCGATTTTCTTGAGATAGGCGATCAGGTAATCGCCGAGCTTCATTTGCGGCCGCATGTCGTTATGTTTTAAAGGGCAACTTCAAGCGGTTTGTTCCGGAGTTTGCTAATCTTTAATACAGAGAACCCCAAGACATTTCCTTCTTGGTCGACTTTTTCCATGACCTGATCGCTTTCCGTTTCCCTAAAATAGCCTTCCTTCTGGTCAAAGGTGACTTCCAGATAGTCTCCCTCCGAGTCATACCAGAGTTTTACGACTTTTTTGGCCATATGACCTCTCCTTTTTTAATGCTGTCCGTCTAAATGCGGGTACTTTTTGGATACGACTTTGAAGTGGGAAACAGATCATCGCCGAAGTTTATCTGTGGCTGCATCGTTTTTAACGATACCCAAAGTGGGTTGGAAAGGCAAGGGAAGAACATAGATTTTACTTTGTGGAAAGGTTTCTCGGCGCCCTGGAGATCCACCAGGGCAGTATAGCTGCTTCAATGAGGCCGAAGATTTTACTCTTCGGAAAGCAGATAGAGTCCAAACTCCTGAGCCTTTCGTATCATGGTTTTAATGAGGCCACAGATTTTACTCTGTGGAAAGCCCCGGCCGATGTGACCGGGTTCTTTGTCGATCAGGTGCTTCAATGAGGCCACAGATTTTACTCTGTGGAAAGCAAACCCCCGATCGGGGTGATCGACGTCGTCCCCTGGGTGCTTCAATGAGGCCACAGATTTTACTCTGTGGAAAGCTTGTTCCGATACTTCTCGGAACGTTGCATGGCGACTGCTTCAATGAGGCCACAGATTTTACTCTGTGGAAAGCGGTTGGGGGGTTTGGGGCGACGGAATCGAAAGAAAAGCTTCAATGAGGCCACAGATTTTACTCTGTGGAAAGCCAGATGATCCGGTTATCGCAGACGTACCGATAGAGGCTTCAATGAGGCCACAGATTTTACTCTGTGGAAAGTCAGGTGAAGGCGGCCTTAGAAGCTTATTGTAATCCTGCTTCAATGAGGCCACAGATTTTACTCTGTGGAAAGGTAATGTGCGCATCCACGACCAATCCCCCATCCAACACGCTTCAATGAGGCCACAGATTTTACTCTGTGGAAAGTTAGCGGTCTGGATGGCTTGGACCTCGTCCGGAGAAGCTTCAATGAGGCCACAGATTTTACTCTGTGGAAAGAAGATGGGGGGTTCGATGCAAGGTATCGATGATCAGGGCTTCAATGAGGCCACAGATTTTACTCTGTGGAAAGTAAAGCGCATCTTCAGATTCAGATTCAGAAAAAGGAAGCTTCAATGAGGCCACAGATTTTACTCTGTGGAAAGCAACCTCTCTTGGGGAAAAACGTCTGCTCGTTATAATGCTTCAATGAGGCCACAGATTTTACTCTGTGGAAAGCGACCCTCTGGGTGCTCTCGAATGCGCGTTTGACGGCGCTTCAATGAGGCCACAGATTTTACTCTGTGGAAAGAAGGGCCTCTTACAACATAAACGGAGAAGAGAGGCAGCTTCAATGAGGCCACAGATTTTACTCTGTGGAAAGAGATCAAGGCGTCGCTGTTTAGCCGCACCGAAATGAAGCTTCAATGAGGCCACAGATTTTACTCTGTGGAAAGAAATTATGTTCATTGCAATCTCAAAACGACTGAGAAAAGCTTCAATGAGGCCACAGATTTTACTCTGTGGAAAGCGAGTTCCAGCAGCACAGACAAAAACGAAGTGATTGGCTTCAATGAGGCCACAGATTTTACTCTGTGGAAAGCTGACGATCGACCAGGCCGCAAGGCCGATAAAAAGGTCATGCTTCAATGAGGCCACAGATTTTACTCTGTGGAAAGAATCAGGAAGAGCGGCGTCCCCGGGTTGAGTGAGACCCGCTTCAATGAGGCCACAGATTTTACTCTGTGGAAAGTTAGGTCAATATGTATTGCTTGGAGGTTCCCTTAATGGCTTCAATGAGGCCACAGATTTTACTCTGTGGAAAGCCAGGAAGCCAATTTCCTAGAGTGCATAATGTTAATGCGCTTCAATGAGGCCACAGATTTTACTCTGTGGAAAGTGTTGGAAAAAGATTGAAGAACCTAAAGAGGAAGAAGCTTCAATGAGGCCACAGATTTTACTCTGTGGAAAGAGATTGTCTCAGTTCGTAAGCCAGGTTTTGCAAATCCAGCTTCAATGAGGCCACAGATTTTACTCTGTGGAAAGCAAACCGACTGGATCTATGACGGACCTGCGGGTGGGTCTGCTTCAATGAGGCCACAGATTTTACTCTGTGGAAAGCTGATTCCTTCCCCGTTGAATCGAGCGTCGTTAACGAGCTTCAATGAGGCCACAGATTTTACTCTGTGGAAAGACAGGAACTACTAGGAGGTGTCAATAAAATGAGCAAAAGCTTCAATGAGGCCACAGATTTTACTCTGTGGAAAGGAACTTCGGCACATCAAGGTCGATCCTGTGGGAGAGAAGCTTCAATGAGGCCACAGATTTTACTCTGTGGAAAGGGTCAGCCCATCCCACCATGCAATAATTACTAGCGTAAGCTTCAATGAGGCCACAGATTTTACTCTGTGGAAAGTGATTCGCGTGAGTCGCTGTCAAAACCTGGCCGACCGAGCTTCAATGAGGCCACAGATTTTACTCTGTGGAAAGCCTCGTACGATCTCACCGACCCCCTCGCCGACAACCTCGGCTTCAATGAGGCCACAGATTTTACTCTGTGGAAAGGGCGCCCCTGCTAAGTTGGTGATTAGCCGTTTCTTTCGGGCGCCAAAACGAGTGGTTCGACTTACAATATGTCATGTGTTTGAATTTCAATTTTTTGTGTCTCCTTTTAGCCACTAAAGTGCTGATATTTTAACTGCATAGCAACTTGCGAGCGCTCCTCCAGGCGGCCGCGTCACCGAACCGCTCGCGCGCGGTAGGCAAAAAAAAATCAAACCACTACGGTTGCGCGCTTTGCCAGCTTGGCGGGAAGACCGAGGGTCTGAATCGATTTGATCGGGCAGCTTTCCGTCGGCCCCAGGTTGAAGATAAGGACTTGATCTTCCTCCGCGTTGATAATCAGGGTCAGGATATCCTGCATCCGGATCAGATCGATCGCCGGAAGATCGCATTGGAAAACCGAAAGCTGAAGATGTTTTCCAAACCCCTTCATGGTCTTGAAAACACGGCGAAGCCGTTTCGGATTCGCGATGTCGTAGGTCACGATATAAACATGCCGCATTGGGAACCGCTCCTGGTTTAAGTCATCCCGGGATCACCGCGTCACGAACGCCGGATAGTCGGGGATCTCTCCCATGAGATGGCGTCCCAGCAGGCGGGCCTGGACTTCGAAAACCCGCCGGTAGCTGATCCGGTATCCAAAGACGGGGTGGGTGATCTCGCTGCTCATCCGCCGCTCGTACGTCTGAATGAAACGGCTCCTCCCTTCCGCGGTCAGGCTGACGGCGCCCATCTGCTTGATGAAATCGTTCGCGGTAATTTCACCGTTGTTGATCGCCGTGATCACCGCCGAATCGCCGATGATCGGCCGGAACTCCTCCATCAGATCGAGCGCCAGCGCCGGGCGGCCGTATCGAGGCTGATGATAGAACCCCAGATAAGGATCGAGACCGACTGTCTGCAGCACTACGGCCCATTCCCGCGCCAGCATCGCATAGGCGAGCGAGAGAAGCGCGTTGATCGGATCGCGCGGCGGCCTTCGGTTGCGGCCGTTGAAGTCGAATTCCGGAAAAAGGGGATCGGCCAACTTTAGCATCCCATCGAAGCATTCGAAATAGCGCCGCGCCGACATCCCTTCCACCCCCAAAAGCTGTTCGAGGCTGTCGGCTTTTCCGGCCTGCTCGATGTCCCATTTCATCTGCTGCAGCGGCTGATCCAGCGGAAGCTCGTGATTGCGGCGGAGAAGGGTCCGGCAGTTGGCGATCTTCGCCTGGACGAACCGGCGCGCAAGTAATAGACACCTGGACCGATCTTCGGCCGCCCGGAACTGGTGGCGCCGCAGGTCGATGTTCTTGTGGTTCATCCCATGGGTGAACCCATAAAACCAGCCACCCGAGGAGAGATAGGTGAGCGGAATGCCCCGGCGGCAGAGCTCCTGAACCACCGGCGTGCTGATGTGGACCCCTCCGAAGAGAGCGACCTGGGAGATCTCTCCCAAACGGGCTTCGGTGAGGAGCGCATCGCCATCTAAGATCGCCAGGACCTCGCCCCGTTTCGCCACCTTCGCGCCCGGATGCTGGACATGGAGCGGCAAGGTGTCGTCCGACGCCGGAAAGAGCGGCCGTGGCTCCGGAAGGCCGGCGGCGTTCGCCCTGAGAAACCGCACCTCATCCGGAAGGCAGATGCCGACCAGCGAGCAACGGACACATTTGGGACTCTCCTCCAACGGCGGCGGGATCTCTCCTGAAACGACCGCCCGCCGCATCTGTGCGATCCGCTCCAGCGTGAGGGCGATCAGCTCGTCGTCAAAAGCGATCGTCACCCGCTCGCGCGAGCCGACGAAATAAATCACCCCTTCGGCGCATTCGTATCCTTGCTCCCGGAGAAGCAACCCCTGAGCGCAAAGCTGTACTAACTCCGGCTCCCACGCCCCCCTCGCCACATGCGGCCGTTTGCTTTTTTTGTAATCGACCGGCGTCACGCGGGCGCCTTCGCCCTCAACAAGATCGATCTTGGCCGTAAGCCCCATCCGCTCGCTGGAGAGCGACACCGACCGGGCGTGGAGAACGACTTTTTCTTCTTCGCCTTCCGATTCTTTTTTCGCCGGCCGCTTCGCACTCTGATCCACCCGCCGATGGCGATACCGCCCCTCCACCGTATCGGCGCTGTCGGCGAATTCCCCCTGGACCCATTCGAGGTATCCCAAACGGGGACAATAGGTAAACTCGTTCAACATCCGAACGGGGAGGAGCGGTAAGTCCACAGGCGCATCTGTTGCGTTGGTGTTCATAAAACCTCCTTTCAGTTGTCAAAGAGCGGGTGGAATAGTTGGCAAAAATGACTATTCTTTTATTGCGGTGAACTGTCCCAAGCCGAAGTGGCATCCATAGCCCAAGGCGATAGGGCCGGAGACGTCAACGGGGAATTCAATTCTAAACCCATACCCGCGTGAGTCTGCAACCTGGCCCCCACCTTTTGTTCGGATTCTCTTGAATTCGAGCCAGCGGATCTTTTTGCCTGAAGCAATCGTAGAATCTAGCCGGTCAATTTTAATGGGTTCTGGCAATCCTCGGCGAGTCAGTTCTAGCCGCAGTTGGATTTCTGGGGAATCTTTTCCATTCTTTTTTGGATGGCGTGTCAGCATATAGGGGGTAGTGGAAACCCATACTTTTGATCGAGCCAATTGAGGGGTTTGGCCGCTCCGGCCATCAAATCCTCCATAATTTTCCGGATGACCAAGGGATAATAAAACAGTGTAGACGGGATAACCCCCTCTACTCCGCAATTCTCGAACTTGGTTTAAAGCAATCCGGGCACTATCATCGAATCGTTTTTCTGCATAAACTGTAATGTGATCCAGTTTTCCATCTCGGTCCTCATCAGACGGCAGATAAAAAGCATGTGAATGCTTATCTTCCGAAGGACTTCCCTCGACTGTCTTGCCGGAAAAAATTGACATGTTATAAAGAGAATCCTCCATCTCACTCGTTCTTTTTATCAGTGTCTGTCGCATCAGTTCTCCGATAAAAAGGCTGTCAGTCAATCGAGGAAGAACAGGACCGGCGAGGGCATACCTGGCCACGGTAGGGTAGGATTCTTCTTTTTTCATCATAGGCCTCCGTTGGTAAACAATCTGAAATGCATTGTCCGGGCGGGCGTAATCGACCCATCTGCTTCCCGGAGGGAATGACCAGCCTTGTTTTTGCAAGTCGCTTGTTTCAGCGTGAAGCGCATCCCATAGATTGGTTGGGGCAGAAAGTAGGTCTTTTTTACTTCTGGTCTTTTTTTTGGTAGCGAGTTCCGGGCCAACGGGTTGAATGCTGAAATGAGTCAACCAGACTGAATACTCCTCTGGTGTCAGTGCAGCCATGGTTCGAACCCGCTCTCCTTCTACTTTCTCGCCGTTTTCAATCTGCTTGCAATTCGAGACGCCGTCCCACTTGTCTGAGGCCTCGATGCTGACCCAGCTTTCTGCGCGGCCGAGATAACCGAGACCGGAGGTTAATCGTTGAAGGCGGAGTAACTGATCCTGTTCCAGTGTGACAGAGGGCCAGATCACTGAAAGCGGATCATCGGGCAGGATTGAAATAAAGGCATCAAAGATTTTCGTTTTGTCCCGGCCAAGCGGGTCTCTTTGCGGCATGAAGTGCCGCGTGTGCCCCAGTGTGGCTTTTGGAAGATGAAACAGAGGAAGTGCCGTTAAGTTTTCAACAATGTCGCGAACGGCAGGTTCGGGAATATCGGGTGAAAACTTTCGATGCCAGGCGGCAATGAGCCCTCTCAAAATCCGCCAGGGAGACGGCGGCCACTCGATCGCTCCCTCATTAACATGCCGACCCCATGGGGTCGCGTGATATCGGCCGGCTGTGAACCGGATATTTAAGGTGATCATCCCTTGCCCCCTGTATAAGAGACGGTCGTGACCGCCGGACTCGCAAACTTCCCCTCACCGGCGACCGCCTGGATGAGAGGAGGCAATGCCGCTTCCAGAGCCTGTAAAGAGGGGATCTCGAAATTCTCCGGACGTTTTACTGTGGTCTTGACGACTTCCAGATCACAAGCCGTTCTGAGGCGCAATCCTTCTTTTAAAAATTTCTGGATCTTAAATAAGGCAACGGCGACCAATAACTGCTCTGCATTTTCTCCTAAGCCATATCCTCGGATTTGAGCAAGATCGAGGTTGAAAAAAGCGGTGATCTCCTTTGCGGTAAACTCATTTCTATGAAAAGGGACATGGCCGAATCCTTTCTTTGTATCACCCTGTGGATTGACCCGGTCCATCTTGACCCCCCCGCTTGCAGCGACGGCCACCTCTTTTGCTTCGATAAAGGCCGATAGGCTTCTGGCCAAGCGAAGTCTTCCTCCCGCAAGTTCACTCTTTGCTAAGAAGACGCCGTGCAACAGGGCATTCACATCATATTTCATTAGAATAGCGGCCAAAAGCTTGAGATCGACCGGTTTTCCTTCGAATACTCCTAATTCTCCTTTAAGCTTGTTGAAAAAGGTTTTATCGGTGCCCTCCAGAATGTAAGGTGAATTCAACCGGTGAGACTCCAATAAAGAGTTCGTAATCACTTTCCCGTTTTCTTTGACCACAATATATGGGAGCCCTTTAAGCGTATCGGTCAGATCGCTGGTTGCTTCCTCCCAGCAGATGTTTTCCAACCGATTCGCCATGCTCTGTGCGGATTCCACCAAGAGCATCGATGTATCATTGTGCAGGGTGAATGTCGCCGCACCCAGATCGGGAAAGCCCGTTGGTTGAAAGCGGGTTCCCTGGATTGGCTGAAGTTCGGCTTCGATAAGGAGGCGAGGTGTGTCTTGAAGAGGCTTAAGATCCAATTTTGAGGCCATGATGTTCTCCTTTCATGTGAGTAAGAATATTAAGTTCTATCTTTGTGCCGGCTCGGACACTTTTAAAACGCGTTTAACCAGGTGGTAAATATCTGATCTGGAAATTGGAAAGATCAATGCTGCTGCAATGCGTTGAGTTTTTTTGTTTGGCTCTCTAATAAGGTCTACGAAGGGATGAAACCCGCTGCCTGTTAGACGTTGGGCTGCCAGCTTTGAGGCTGCGGCTGCATCCCCTGAAGCTGCTCTCGTCAGAATCGCTGTATTGAGCGGAATCGGTGTATCTTTTAAAGGCTCATGCAGACATGTCAATTTCAGGAGATCATAGAGCATGGGCGTAAAACTGCCCTCAATGCGATGACTGGCTGCGGTTGTGATTTTTGGCCAGTCAATGAGAGAGAGTCCCCATAGAAGTTTCTCAAGGCGTGAATCATCGATATCAACAGAAATAAAGGCCGCAATTTCTCCCAGGCCCGCTCGGTATTTCCCATCCAGGGACTCAGCATCCAAACATCGCCGAAGTAGAGCGGCCGTAAGATTATTAACGAGCGATCCATCTCTCCAGACCACATGCGGAGGATTCTTCTGATCAAGCCAACTTACTTTTCCAGGTCGGACTTCGACCGGTTCTAAATTCTTCCGGATTTCCATTGAGGCCAGCGCTAAAGCGAGGTGAAATTCGGCTTTTTCTTTCCCATTGTCTAATGTTTCAATCCACTCTTCGGAAAGAAGAATCGGTTTGGCAAACGCTTCTTCTCGAAATCGAGGTGATCCTGCCAAGGCCCTCTCTGCCTGCCCCAGTGCGATCACGATCTCCGTCATTTGGGATGGCCCTCCGGGTTTGCAGAAATTCATGATCGCTTCTTCGACGGCGCGAAATGTTCGTTTTATCCGTTCGGGGGCGATGTTTCCCATCGCTTTATGCCTGAACGAATCGATCCAGGACCCGACCTGATCCAGCAAATTTGCCTTAGGACGGGCTTTGGCCCTCCAACGCCCCAGAGGGGTTGCAAAATAAGCGAGACCGTTTCTCTCCTGAAAGCCGTAGCGAAGAAATTCATTGATGCCGCGATCCGTTCCCAGCATTGCCAATGCCTGGGCGAAGTCGACACTGTTTTTAGCAGGACGCTTTCCCGCTTGCGCCCTTCCCTCAGAAAAAAGGGTCATCACTTCAGAGAGCAATGAAGGTGATTCCCATAAAGGAATCCAGAGTTCACCGCGGGAACTTTCATCTGCCGTGCTGGCAGTGCCATATCCCACGCCGGCCGCTCGTGTGCTGAAGGGATAACCCAACTCTACGGTGGTGCCGGCCCGAAGACGCTTTGTTGCCGCAGCGGCAAAGAGCAACGCACCTTCGATCATGAGAATGAAATCCCAAGGGTTGATCAGCGATTTTGAGGAAAAACCTACTGACGAATTTGCCCCTCCCGCTGCGCCCGGATAAAATTGCCCAATCGGCTTGTCAGCTAAAAGCTTCTGTACAGGCTCGTTGAAAAGAGCGCCGGAGAGCCATGACCGGGAAAAAGCGGTCGGCGCACCTGTTCCGATATCAAAAATGTCGATCAATCGCTGCATGAAATTATTCGTGAATTCTAACCTTCCATCATTGCCTCCGGTTCCGAGGAGAGGTGGATATTTCGCTTCAGATTCCGTCAAGATATACGCCGCATCTAGCCAGGCGACTGCTTTATCCGGGAAATGATTTCGGCATTGACGTAAAAGCAGTTGTTTTTGCTCACCACTCGATTTTTCGGACAACCCAAGTGACTCAATTAAGTTTTGAGCGATAGAAATCGTCTGCCGGTAATCGGTGAATCGTTGAGCCGGAGAAATACAAAGAGCATCGATCCCTTCTTTTTTATCTTTCGGATAGAATCCGCTTCCTCCATTCCAGGGGGCGACGATGGGTGTTGGCCGGTAATCTTGTAAGAAAAACTGTTCCAGTTTTTCTCGATCAAGGCTCGATCGGAGAATAAACTCATCTTGTTTCCATCCCCCCCGGACATTCGGGTCAGCCTGTTCACCTAAGAGCCGTAATACCCCGAGGGCCTTAAGATAGTTGGCCAGCGGTTCCGGCCTACATCCGGAAAGTATCAGATCATTCATTTGGTCTCCTCTTCCTTCCGGGTACCCCTCCAATCGGCCACACGGACGAGGGTTTCCATCCAGGCTAATCTAAAAGGCCCGTATTCATCCCGCAATTTCAGTGTTCGCTCCAACCAGCTGGCCCCATGCGGGCCCTCACCCATTCCCATATAGGCAAGGGTGAGAATCAATTGCTGACTCTGAATTTTATCTCCCAGATCGACCGCCGGAAGGTCATCTCCTTCCCAGACGCCGCGCGCGAAGGGCCTCCCATCACCAGATGGTATTTCACCAGGAAGGGAGCGGATCGAAAGACGTACCTTGCCGTGGTGGGCTGCTGCAAGGTACGCGGCCAGGTCGGATTCCTTGTGTTGCAAAAGTGCCAAAGCCGAGGCAAGTTCATGGCGGAAATGGGGGCGGGAATATTTGCCTCCTTTGTGCGCTGACTTTGCCCAGGGGGGCTGGCCTCCCCGTAGGTCGTCGCTTTGGAGAGGGGATGGCAGCATCTCTTGAAATACTTTATGAGCCTTGCCGATATCGTGCCATCGAGCCGCTTTCGAAAGATCGTCCCACGGAACGTCAGGCAGAGAACTGAAAAATATTTTTCTGAGAGCGATCAGTGCCTCAGCGACATCTTTTGCGTGGTCTGTTAGTGTGACGTAACGACTTATAAAAGTGGGGCGGTCCTCGTCATAAGCGTCCAGTGAAGGGGCGTTTAGAAGAGATGGAAGCGCTGAGACCAGGTCGGTTCCGTCTCCAGTCCAGCCGAGCTCTTCCGAATACCCGCCGGCAGAGACATCCAGGAGAATGGTAAGGCCGGGCCAGATAGATCTATCAGTGACAGGAATCCACTCTCGATCCAAACCATTCCATCGATAGGCAGGCTTCTTCTTTTTTAGAAAAATTCTGAAACTTTTAATCGAAACGGAGCAGAGTTCTTCGTCTCGAGGTTCCGAATTGATATCAACGGGTGTTCGCCAATAAATCTGAACATCATTGTTCTCGGTCTCACGAATGTAACGGGATACGTCAATATCATTGCCTGCCAGATCGGGGGTGGTGTCAAAAAGTTCGATCAAATCTTTCTTCCGGAGCACATAGGCGGGCGGAGCCGGGAAAGGATCGCTGAATCCGGACACTGCTTGAGGTCCCCCATCCGTTAACTGCGTCAGTTGTTTTCTAGCCCAGTCCAGCGGAGGGGTCTCATAGGGTTGAGCCGCCTCTTTATTTGGCTCATTTTCACCGTTTTTGTTGACGACCAGCGTTTCGAGATCTATCCAAAAGATGCGGGCGGGATGATCTTCGTTGTATTCTCCGTATCGATTGCACCTTCCAAACCGCTGAACAAGTGATGACCAGGGGGCCAGTTCCGTAAAGAGCGTTTGAGCGGAGAGATCGATGCCTGCCTCAATGGCCTGAGTAGCCACAATGATACGGCCTTGTGGAGGGCTTTCTTTTAGACGTGCTTGAATCTTTTTCCGTTCGGCGGAGCGGAAACGGGAATGAATGAGAAGTAGGTCTGGCGGTTGAGAGGCGCTTCGCAAGAGTTCCTGTAGCTCTTTTAATACTTCCTGAGCACGATTGACACGATTTACGATGACCAGACTGAACGACCCCGTTTTGTGTTTCTGGACCACTTCTTTTGCTAAAGTCTCCGCATAGTCATCTTCTGCTTCCGCGCGCCACACAGTCTGCGCCTTTGTCAGAGTTTTTCTGGCATTTATGCGTTTAGATACTTCTTGATGCTGCTTATCTTGATCATTCAACGAGAGTGTTTGAAGACGGGCGGCCTGTTCCAGAAAGTCGATCGTGGCAAGTCCTTCTTTTTTCAGTGTGGCGGACATCCAGAGCGAATGAACTGCTCCATAGGTTCCGAGCTTTTCTCGAAACGCCTGAAGCTGAGCGGTTGTCGGAAGTCCCGCTCCCATCAGCTGCACTTCATCAAAGATCCAAAGACAATCGTTGTTGAGAAGGGAAAAATGCATTGGCCATCGGTAACGGCTCATTGCATAGCCCCGGTTTAATGCGCGCGATAACAACTGATCTTGAGTGCCGATCAGGATTGCATCCGCTTCGGGATGAGCGTCCCAGTCGATATCGATTTCACCGCCCATTAGAAGATGGACCGAAATTTTCCCGTCGCCGGGGCTACCCAACATGTTTAATTTGCTCAACCAACCCTTTGCGTTCTCATAGGTTTGTTCAACCAATACACGCATGGGTAAGCAATAGATGAGGCGGCGAGGTGTGGCATTTTGGATTGCTCTATCCGGATGAAACCTCCGCCTCCATAACCATCCTAAGATAGTCGTTGCCGTTTTCCCCAAGCCTGTCGGTATATCGACCAATTGAGGCAGGGTATCATCCATTGCGAAGCGGGCTTGATATGGATACGGTTCATTCTCCTTATTCATAACACCCTGAAACCAATTTATGAATTCCAGATGGCGTTTATTCACTTAGCGTCCTCTCAGCTATAACTCTTGTTATGAAATACAATGGGGCCGCGGCAGGTGCCGCGGATAAGGTTTTTGGAGTCTCATGATGCTTCAAAAGACATTGCTTCAACAGGGCCTGCTCAGTGAACATGGAGCTATCGGCACCCCACATTTGTTTTGTAGGGTGCCGATGCAGGATCTCCCACTCCAGCGATACCCTTTAGAGTGTCACGGGAGAGATATAGCATGTGCTTACATGAAGAATCAACATTTTTCTCATTAAACTACAAAATACATTAAAGTATTACTTATCTTTTGAGATTATCTAAGCTCCATTTACGTCTTTTCACTTCGATACCGAGCTGGTCCGCCATTTCATCCCTAGAGTGGGACAATTCATGTCATGTTGCTTGAAGAGGGGCCGGGGAGGGGAAACGATGTCGTTCAGAACATGGAATCTCCGAATCGCTACCTTTCCACGGCTCTACCCCGTTTTGTTGGAGACTATGCCTGGCCAATTTAAAAGACTTGCAACAAGAATCGGGACAGGGTCACCGCCAAAACCGGTATTCTCCTTAACTTTATAAGCGTGATCCTACTACACCGTTGTGACACCGGTGGTCACAAATTTGCTCTCCTTTGTTGACAGAATTCTGTACACAATTTATACTCGGGCTTGCCACCAAAACGGAGGCCCTCATGCCCATCTCACCCAAAGACATCATTCCCCTCACCAAAGCCCGCGCCAAGCTCACCGAGCTCTGCGAGGAGGTCTGCAGCGAGGGGAGCGAGAAGATCATCACCAAGAACGGCGAAAGCTGCGCCGCCCTCATCGATGCCGAGCGGCTCGACCATTACCATCGCTTGGAGCGGGAGCACATTCATCTCACTCTTCTGGAAGAGGCAATTCGGGGAGTCGAAGAAGCCGAAAGTGGGAAAACGGTTTCGCTGAAGAAAATAAAATCCCGCTATGGCCGGTAAACTCCGGACGCCGGTCTTTTCCGAAAACTTCATCCGAAACCTCGATGCCATCCAATCCTTTCTGAAACCGCAAGGAGGCCGCGCCTTCGACGACCTTCTCGATCGGCTGGTCGATGAGATCGTCCCGATGCTTCGCCGTTACCCCCAGCCGGGCCGGCTGTTTTTATCTCACCCGATTCACTCCCGCGAGGGGCAACTCCTCCTTCGCAAGCTGAAAGCCAAAATGAAGAAAGGAGACGACCTTCGGGAATTTGTGTCGGAGGAATCTCTGATCCTTTATCTCCTGCGGGGAACCCGGATTATTTTTCTTTCCATCAAGCATCATCGGCAGCTCTCTTTCGACCTGCGCCGCTTTTGGTCTTGATCGGGCGCCGGCTTTTTCCCGTCTGATATTTCCCCGCGATCCGCCATGCCTCATTCTCCACCATCCGTCTCAATCTCACCGGCGCAATGACCTCCACTTGCGCCCCAAACCCCATCACCCATTGCATCAACTCCGGCGTAATCGCGACCCGAAGCTCCAATTGAATCCTCCCGCTCCGAAGCGACGTGATCTTCTGGCTCTGATGCCATTTCCGTTCTCTTACCCAGAAGGCGGCCTTCTTTTCAAAGAGGAGGGATACCGTCTCCGCCTCGCCACGATAAACCCCGAAGGCATTCTTGAAATAGTCGTCGGTGGAAAAATAAAAGGGGATCTGAAACGGCCGGTTGGTCATCTGGATCGACGTGATCCGGTCGATCACAAAGGTGCGGGTATCTTTTCGTTCATGACAGTAGCCGATGAGGTAAAGCGTTCCGCCATAATGCCAGAGACGATAAGGGTTGACGGCGCGCGTTGCCGCGCGGCCGGTCCGCAGCGGCGTATAGCGGATCTCGATCGTTTTTCCAGATTCGATCGCCTGTTGGATTGGGTCGATCCGAGCGCGGTGGGTTTTGTAGATCTTGTAGGGAGGGATCCCGATTTGGATCGTCTGTTGGAGCAGTGCGAGGTAGTCTTTGCTTTTCGGAGGAAGGTTGGCTTTGATTTTTTGGGTGAGACTTTGAATCGCGTCGGTGATGAAGGTCCCTTCGAGGGGGGCCATCATTTGCATCCCGCACTGGAGCGCATAGAGCTCCGTGGCGGTGAGCGGGAGGGGGGCGCACCGATAGGCGTCGTCGAGCTTCCAAACCGTCTTGCCGTTCTCCCGCTCGGAGTAGATCGGAAACCCGACCAGCCCCAGGACATCGAGATCCCGCCGGAGCGTCCGCTCATGGCAGGTCTCGGAGAGGGCGTCGGCGATATGCCGAAGCGTCACCCTTCCGTTCGACTCCAGCAGCTTGAGGATGGTCCATTGTCGGATCGGCTGGTCGGCGCGCGGCATGCGGCTCTCACCCAGGGGAAGAAAACCAATGGAGAGAGATTAGCGAAAAGAATAAAAAAAGGCAAATGGAAACGCTCTTGCTTGAAGTATTGGACGCGAGGGCGCCTCTCGTCAGGCAAGAAGGATCTTCTCTTTTGCTCCAGGCGGTCTTCAGCCTTTGTCTTGACCTCCTAAAAACAAGGTTATACAATGGAGATACATTGAGTCACCCTTACTTGGAGGTTGATGATGATCAAACGTTTAACCAAACATGGCAACAGCTTGGCGCTGGTGATCGACCGGCCGGTGCTGGATCTGCTGGAAATCGATGCCGATACCCCGCTCTCCATTACGACCGATGGAAAGTGTCTCATTATCGCACCGGTGAGGGATGAAAAGAAGCAGAAGGCATTTCGAGAGGCGGTGGCGGAAGGGAAACGAAAATATGGCAAGATGCTGAAGCGGCTTGCAGACAAATGAAAGAAATTCTTTTTCTCACCGTAGATCAGGTCATTGAAGTTCATGCCGATTTGATCGAGGAGTTTGGAGGTTCTCACGGTATCCGAGACCTCGGGTTGCTTCAATCCGCCATTGCCATGCCGCAGGCCGGTTTTGGAGATGAATACCTCCATTCCAATCTTTTTGAAATGGCAGCGGCCTATCTTTTCCATCTCGTTCAGAATCATCCTTTCATCGATGGAAACAAGCGGACCGCTGCGCTCTCTGCCTTTACATTTTTGAAATTGAATGGACACGCGCTTAAAGCGGATGAGTTCTCGTTTGAGGGGATTATTTTAGATGTGGCTCAAGGTAAAATCGGCAAAGCCGCCGTGGCCGAATTTTTTAGAAAGAACGTCTGATCGTTTCCACATTCCGCATCGCCTGGACCGTCGATCCTTTCGCTTCTAACTAAAAAGATCCCAAGCGCTTCTCTGAAAAACCACTTGACTCCTTTTTCCAAATTCATAATGATGGGGGCGTTGGACGCTTTTATGATTCAGGAGGGATAGAGGAAGAGATGGCGGAGCCGATTTTGATTGCGAAGGATAAAAAAGAGCTGACGCTTCTGCCGAAGATGGCGAACCGGCATGGATTGATCGCCGGGGCGACGGGGACCGGGAAGTCGGTCACCCTTCAATCGCTGGCGGAGCGATTCAGCCGGATCGGCGTGCCGGTTTTCCTCGCCGATGTGAAAGGGGACCTCTCCGGAATGAGCCAGGCCGGAAAAGAGAATCCGAAGGTCACGGAGCGGGTGAAACAGCTCCGCTTGACCGACTTTTCCCCCGCCGCGACACCGGTGGCTTTCTGGGATGTCTTCGGCGAGCAGGGCCATCCGCTCCGGACCACCGTCTCGGAGATGGGGCCGCTTCTCTTCAGCCGGCTCTTGAATCTCAACGAGACGCAGAGCGGGGTGCTGGCGCTCGTCTTCAAAATTGCCGACGACAACGGCCTGCTCCTCCTCGATCTCAAAGACCTCCGCGCCATGCTCCAGTATGTCGGCGACAATGCAAAAACCTTCTCGACGCAATATGGGAATATCTCCGCCGCAAGCATCGGGGCGATTCAACGCGGCCTGGTCGCGCTGGAGCAGCAAGGGGGCGAGCCGTTCTTCGGCGAGCCGGCGCTGAACCTCGACGATCTGATTCAGACCGACGAGAAGGGTCAGGGGATCGTGAACATTCTGGCGGCCGATCGGTTGATGCAGTCGCCGAAGGTCTATGCGACCTTGTTGCTTTGGCTGTTGTCCGAGCTCTTCGAGCGCCTCCCGGAGATCGGCGACCCCGTGCAGCCGAAGCTCGTCTTCTTTTTTGACGAAGCGCATCTTTTGTTTAGCGACGCGCCGCCGGTCTTGTTGGAAAAGATCGAGCAGGTGGTCCGGCTGGTCCGCTCGAAAGGGGTCGGCATTTATTTCGTCACCCAAAATCCGCTCGACCTTCCCGATCCGGTCCTCGGTCAGTTGGGAAATCGGATCCAGCATGCGCTCCGCGCCTTTACCCCGCGCGATCAGAAGGCGGTCAAAGTGGCGGCGACGACCTTCCGGAGCAACCCGAAGGTGAACGTCGAGAAGGCGATCACCGAGCTCGCGGTCGGAGAAGCCCTCGTCTCCCTCCTCGATGACCAAGGCCAGCCCGGGATTGTCGAGCGGGCATGGATCGTCCCGCCGCAGGGCCAGATCGGCGCGATCACGCCGGAGCAGCGTCGGCGGTCGATCGCGCAATCGGTGATTTATGGTCACTATGAAAAGGGGATCGATCGGGAGTCGGCTTATGAGAAATTAAAATCGCGCGCCGAGCAGACGGCCTCGGCCGCCCCTCGGTCGAGCAGGGGGGATCGTGGACCGACCTGCTGACCGGCGCGGCCGGTCCGAAGGGCCGCTCCCGGGAAGGGATCGTCGAGTCGATGGCGAAGAGTGCGGCGCGGGCGATCGGAAGCCAGATCGGCCGCCAGATTATCCGGGGTGTTTTGGGATCGATTTTGGGGGACGACACCCGGCGTCGAAGAAGGTAGTTCAAAGGAAAAGAGCAGCTCTGTGTGAAGCCCGTTTTCAATCTGAAAGGAGCGAGAGATGGATCCGATTTCAATCATTGTGACCGCGCTGGCGACCGGCGCGGCGGCGGGGCTCAAGCCGACGGCGGCGAAGGTGATTCAGGATGCCTATGAAGGGATCAAGGGGCTGATTCTGCGCAAATATGGGGAGACGAGCGTCCCCCTGCTGGAGAAAGACCCCGCCTCGGTATCGCGACGGGGGGTGGTGAAAGAGGAGCTGGAGCGCGCCGAGGCGGGGAGCGATCCGGAGCTGCTCACCCAGGCGAAGGTGCTCCTCGATGCCGTTCAGCAGCATGCGCCGGAAGCGGCGGAGAAGATCGGCGTCGACTTAGAAGAGATCAAAGGGGCCTCGCTCCGGATCAGCGACATCCTCGCCTCCGGCACCGGGGTCAAGGTGCGAAAGGCGGAGCTCACCGGAGACATCGAGATCAAAGGGGTCCGGGCCGGCGGCGGCTCCGAAAACCCCTCGAAGCGGCAGTAGGAAAAACGCCGGGAGCTGCTGCCGCGGAATCCCGCTCGGCCGTCGACCTCGAAGGGGTCTCGGCGCGCGATGTCGATATCCATGTCGGGTCGCGGAATTATCTCATCCTTCGGGGGGTCGAGCCGTATCGCGATTTTTTGAATGACCCTTCCCGGCCGTGGGACCTCTCGTTCCACGGCGTCGAAGAGATCAGCACCCTCCGCAAAAAACTCCTTCACATCGAAGCGCTGAAAGATCCGAGCTTCATCACCGTCCGCGGCACCCTCTATCCCTGCGCCCTTCTCTCCTCCGGCTGGTGGGAGCGGGAGTCGCGGGCGATCTCCTCCGAGCTGGAGTGGAAAGACCGCCTCCAAAAGTGGCTCTTCATCGGCTTCGACCTCTGGGGACCCTCCTGGGATTTTTCATGGGATTTCGACACCCAGACCGGCGGGAGCCGCTCTCACTTTATCGCCCAGATCGGAGAGGGGGACGAGGCGAACTCCCTCCCGGTGATCATCCCGTGCGAGAAGGCGAAGAAACTCCGGGAGAAATTCAAAGAGGGGTGGGGCGGGGTGGAGGTGAATGTCCGGGGACTGCTCGGCCACCGGCATCAGTTCGCGAAGGAGCCGGGGCCGCTCGGTCTGGTCGGAGGACTCCTCGACTATTGTCTCTGGTTAAACGAAGAAGATAAAGAGCACAAGATCACCCTCCTTGCCGATAAGACGGAGATCTACTCGGGATACCTCTGGAAGTGCATGGTCCCGAAGAAATGGTTCGAGGCGAACAAATCTCTCTGTCTCAGCGATGTTTATTTTCTCTGGGAGCATACCAACTTTACCGAGAAAGATGCTATCCGCTACAACCTCGACAGCCTGGCGCGAAAAGAGGAGTATGTCCGGTCGCTTCAGGGAGAGTTGATCCTTCTGCAGAAGTCGTCGTCGCTCGTCCCGGGGGAGCCGCTCTGGTCGACGGAGGAATTCTATGGCCTGCTGACCCGAAAGAAGGGGGAAGAGATTTAAATCGTCGGAGTGCTGAAGCGCCGCCCTGTCCCCCCCGGCCGTTCCATCGGGGAAAGGACGAGCGGTGAGGAGGAAATAAGATGGTCGTCATTGTGTTTCGTTCTCGTTTGAAAGAGGGGGTGGAGCCGGAGATCGCGAAGGTGGGGATGCGGATGTATGCGCTCGCTTCCGCGATGCCGGGCTTCCGCTCTTATAAAGACTTCGTGGCGGAAGATGGCGAGAATGTCTCGATCGTGGAGTTTGAATCGATTGAGGATGTCGATGCGTGGCGGGAGCACCCGGAGCATCGGGAGGCGCAGCGGCGGGGGCGGAGCGAGTTTTTCTCGGAGTATCGGATTCAGGTCTGTACGCCGCTTCGGGAGCGGACGATGGGGGTGGATTCCAACCTGCGTTAATAAAGGGCGTTGGAAAGGGGCGCTGCTCAAAAGTCTCAACTGCGGAAGTTCGTGGGGTTTTACCCCACCCCCCACCGTGGGGGCCGACTGCCCGGCCCCCTTCGGCTTCCCCGTGCAGCGGTGGGGCTTCCCCCCCTGCTCCCCCCCACGGCCGAACTCGGCGCGACCGCACAAAGAGGTGCGGACTGCGCCTCAGACATGCGCCCTGAGAAGGTAGATGGAACGATTCATTTATAGCGGTGGCGCACTGCGTCCTCGCTCCACCCATCCCCCAGTGGGGCCCTTACGCTCCGACACAGCGTGCCACCGAGGAGATAAATCTAGAGCCAGTAATCTTCTGAATCAACAAAAAGATCGTAAGCGACTGCGCGGCAAGGGCGCACTCCGCCCCCCCACTCTGCTGCGTTTTATATCAGACGTTCTATCGACCAAATCAGGTCACCTGTCGAAGTACCATCCGCGGTGCTCTTCCGCGCGTGGTACAAGTTGTGACCGTAAGGGGGGAGCGGGGGGGATCTCCCCCCGGCTGCACGGGGAGGCCGGAGGGGGCCGGGCAGTCGGCCCCCACGG